>NZ_DLJW01000098.1:0-4754 GCF_002477705.1 Stenotrophomonas sp. UBA7606
CTGGAGACCATCGCGCGCGATACCGAGCGCGATAACTTCAAGAGCGCGGCCGATGCGATGGCCTATGGCCTGGTCGATCAGGTGCTGGAACGCCGTCCGGACGAGTCGATCCAGCCGGCCTGAGTCTGCAAGTGGCCGAAAATACGGCGTTTTTCGCAGGGTCGGAACTGGACTGGCGTCCATCCGGCCCTGTGCTATTCTCGAATTTGAACCCCCTGTTCAGAGGGGGAAGCAACTGGGTAAGCGAAGCATGAGCGAAGACCGGCAAGGTCGTTCCGGGGACAGCAGCGGCAAGATTCTGTACTGCTCGTTCTGCGGCAAGAGTCAGCACGAAGTTCGTAAGCTGATCGCGGGCCCGAGCGTGTTCATCTGTGATGAATGCGTGGAGCTGTGCAACGACATCATCCGTGAGGAACTTGAGGAAAAGGCGCAGTCGGCACGCAGTTCGCTGCCCAAGCCGCGCGAGATCCTCGAGGTCCTGGACCAGTACGTGATTGGCCAGAACCGCGCCAAGCGCACGCTGGCGGTGGCGGTGTACAACCACTACAAGCGCATCGAGAGCCGTCAGAAGAGCGACGACGTCGAGCTGTCCAAGTCCAATATCCTGCTGGTCGGCCCGACCGGCTCGGGCAAGACGTTGCTGGCCGAAACGCTGGCGCGCCTGCTCAACGTGCCGTTCACCATGGCCGATGCAACCACGCTGACCGAAGCCGGTTACGTGGGCGAGGACGTGGAGAACATCATCCAGAAGCTGCTGCAGAAGTGCGACTACGACGTCGAGAAGGCGCAGCAGGGCATCGTCTACATCGATGAAATCGACAAGATCTCGCGCAAGAGCGAGAACCCGTCGATCACCCGTGACGTGTCCGGCGAAGGCGTGCAGCAGGCCCTGCTGAAGCTGATCGAAGGCACGGTTGCCAGCGTCCCGCCGCAGGGCGGTCGCAAGCATCCGCAGCAGGAGTTCCTGCAGGTCGACACCAAGAACATCCTGTTCATCTGCGGCGGCGCGTTTGCCGGCTTGGACAAGGTGATCCAGGCGCGTTCCTCGGACAGCAGCAGCATCGGCTTCGGTGCCAAGGTGAAGAGTTCCGAGCGTAAGCAGGAAATGGGCAAGGTGCTGGCCGAAGTGGAGCCGGAAGACCTGATCAAGTTCGGTCTCATCCCGGAGTTCGTCGGCCGCCTGCCGGTGGTCGCGACCCTTGAAGAGCTGGACGAGCCGGCCCTGGTCAAGATCCTGACCGAGCCCAAGAACGCCATCACCAAGCAGTTCAAGAAGCTGTTCGAGATGGAGAACGTGGAGCTGGAGTTCCGCCCGGACGCCTTGTCGGCCATCGCCAAGAAGGCGCTCAAGCGCAAGACCGGCGCCCGTGGCCTGCGTACCATCGTCGAATCGGTGCTGCTGGACACCATGTACGACCTGCCATCGCAGGAAAACGTCAGCAAGGTGGTGGTGGACGAATCGGTCATCGAGAACAAATCCGAACCGTATATCGTCTACCAGACGCCGCCTGAACCGGCCAAGGCCGCCTCTGGCGACTGAACCGGGTGAGGGGCAGGGTGAACGGGGTACTGCCCATTCATCCGCCCGCGCAGCAAGGCTCTTGCAACACTCCGCCGATGGCCCCATAACGGGGCCATCGGCTTTTTTATTCAGCCTCCACCGAATTCCACGGAGCCCCCCATGGCCCAGTCCAAACTCGAAGTTCTCGACCTGCCGGTCCTGCCACTGCGTGACGTGGTGGTGTTCCCGCACATGGTCATTCCCCTGTTCGTGGGCCGTGACAAGTCCATGCAGGCGCTGGAGCGTGCCATGGAGGCGGACAAGCGCATCCTGCTGCTGGCGCAGAAATCCGCCGAAACCGATGATCCGGCCGCCGCCGACCTGTACACCGTTGGCACCCTGGCGCAGGTACTGCAGCTGCTGAAGCTGCCCGACGGCACCATCAAGGTGCTGGTCGAAGGCCTGTCGCGCGTGGCTGTGGACAAGGTTTATGAGCAGGACGGTGCCCTGCAGGGCCACGGCGTGGAGATTGAATCGGACGAGTCGCGCGAGCCGCGCGAGATCGAGGCCATCGCGCGCTCGCTGATGTCGCTGTTCGAACAGTACGTCAAGACCAACCGCAAGCTGCCGCCGGAGCTGTTGCAGACCCTGGCCGGCATCGAGGAACCCGCGCGTCTGGCCGACACCATCGCTGCGCATATCGGCGTGCGCCTGGCCGACAAGCAGAAGCTGCTGGAAACCCTGCAGATCGGCGACCGTCTGGAAATGCTGGTCGGTCTGGTCGACGGCGAAATCGATGTGCAGCAGCTGGAAAAGCGCATCCGCGGTCGCGTCAAATCGCAGATGGAAAAGAGCCAGCGCGAGTACTACCTCAACGAGCAGATGAAGGCCATCCAGAAAGAGCTGGGTGACCTGGATGAAGCGCCCGGCGAGATGGAGGAACTGGCGCGCAAGATTGCCGAAGCCGGCATGCCCAAGCCGGTGGAAACCAAGGCCAAAAACGAGCTCAACAAGCTCAAGCAGATGTCGCCGATGTCGGCCGAAGCCGCGGTGGTGCGCAACTACCTGGAGTGGCTGCTGGGCGTGCCGTGGAAGAAGCGCACCAAGGTCCGCAAGGACCTGAAGGTCGCCCAGGACACGCTGGACGCCGACCATTACGGTCTGGACAAGGTCAAGGATCGCATCCTTGAATACCTTGCCGTGCAGTCGCGGGTGAAGCAGATGAAGGGCCCGATCCTGTGCCTGGTCGGTCCGCCGGGCGTGGGCAAGACCTCGCTGGGTCAGTCCATTGCCAAGGCCACCAACCGCAAGTTCGTGCGCATGAGCCTGGGCGGTGTGCGTGACGAGGCCGAGATCCGTGGCCATCGCCGCACCTATGTCGGCTCGATGCCGGGCCGCATCGTGCAGAACCTCAACAAGGTCGGCAGCAAGAATCCGCTGTTCGTGCTCGATGAGATCGACAAGATGTCGATGGATTTCCGCGGCGACCCGTCCTCGGCCCTGCTCGAAGTGCTGGACCCGGAGCAGAACAACGCCTTCAACGATCATTACCTCGAGGTCGACCTGGACCTGAGCGAAGTGATGTTCGTGGCTACCTCCAACTCCTTGAACATTCCCGGCCCGTTGCTGGACCGCATGGAAGTGATCCGCATCCCGGGTTACACCGAGGACGAGAAGCTCAACATCGCCACCCGCTACCTGGTGCCCAAGCAGCTCAAGGCCAATGGCCTGAAGGTGGAGGAACTGGCCATCGAGGAAGACGCCATCCGTGGCATCGTGCGCTATTACACGCGCGAATCCGGCGTGCGTAACCTTGAGCGCGAAATCGCCAAGATCTGCCGCAAGGTGGTCAAGGAAATCGCGCTGGCAGGCCCGCAGCCGGTCAAGAAGGCGGCCAAGAAGACCGCGAAGAAGCCCAAGGCGCTGGTGGTGGTCGATGCCGCCAACCTGGACAAGTACCTGGGTGTGCGGCGCTTCGACTTCGGCCGTGCCGAGGAAGAGAACGAGATCGGCCTGGTCACAGGCCTGGCCTGGACCGAAGTCGGCGGCGACCTGCTGCAGATCGAGTCGACGCTGATCCCGGGCAAGGGTGCGGTGACGCTGACCGGCCAGCTGGGCAATGTCATGAAGGAATCGGCGACGGCAGCCTTGTCGGTGGTGCGTGCACGTGCCGAGTCGCTGGGTATCGACGTGGATTTCCTGCAGAAGCACGACGTGCACCTGCACGTGCCCGACGGTGCCACGCCGAAGGACGGCCCCAGCGCCGGCATCGCGATGGTGACCTCGCTGGTGTCCACGCTGACCAAGGTGCCGGTCAAGGCCGAAGTGGCAATGACCGGCGAGATCACCCTGCGCGGCCGTGTCACCGCCATCGGTGGTTTGAAGGAAAAGCTGCTGGCCGCGCTGCGCGGTGGCATCCGTACCGTCATCATTCCCGAGGAGAACCGCAAGGACCTGGCCGACATCCCGGCCAACGTCACCCGCGACCTGACGATAGTGCCGGTGAAGTGGATCGATGAAGTGCTGGATATCGCGCTGGCTACGCCGCTGGCACCGAAGAAGGCAGGCAAGAATGCGCAACGCGTCGCAGTTCGCGGCAAGTCGAAGGCAGCTCCGGCGGCGCGCGTCAAGCATTGAAATGTGAACGCCAAACCCCTCGAAACCCGCGTCATTACTGGCTTTTCAGCTTGCGCGGGTAGGGGGGCGCTGGTATAAAAGTGCCACTCACGCATCGGCTTATTTTGATGGCGTGTTTGCAGGATCTTCCGGCAGCTGGCGTCTTGGGGCGTACGGTTGCCACCCAAATAATTCCGCGGATTTGCCGCAAAGGGAGTTTTACAGAATGAACAAGACCGAATTGATTGATGGCGTTGCCGCTGCTGCTGACCTGTCCAAGGCCGAAGCTGGCCGTGCAGTTGACGCTGTCATCGCCGAGATCACCAAGGCCCTGAAGAAGGGTGATGCCGTGACTCTGGTGGGCTTCGGTACGTTCCAGGTTCGTGCACGCGCTGAGCGCACCGGCCGCAATCCGAAGACCGGCGAAGAGATCAAGATCGCCGCTGCAAAAAATCCTGCCTTCAAGGCTGGTAAAGCTCTGAAGGACGCTGTAAACTAAGCGGCTCAGCTAGGGTGCTTAGCTCAGCGGTAGAGCGTCTCCCTTACACGGAGAGGGTCGGGGGTTCGAAACCCTCAGCACCCACCAGTTAAGCGCCAAAGCAGTACAGATTTGAAAGTGTGGAGCGGTAGTTCAGCT
>NZ_DLJW01000110.1:0-72966 GCF_002477705.1 Stenotrophomonas sp. UBA7606
ACCACGCAGCTGATGGCCGACTCCAGCCACGGCGCCACCAACCTGTATATCTGCGCCTTGATCGGCCTGGTACTGACCGGCCTGATCGTCTGGATCACCGAGTACTACACCGGAACCCAGTACAAGCCGGTACAGCACGTGGCGCAGGCCTCGACGACCGGCCATGGCACCAACATCATCGCCGGCCTCGGCGTATCGATGAAATCCACCGCGCTGCCGGTCATCGCGGTATGCGTGGCGATCTGGGCGGCGTTCCACTTCGGCGGCCTGTACGGCATTGCGATTGCCGCCACGGCAATGCTGTCGATGGCCGGCATGATCGTCGCCCTCGACGCCTACGGGCCGATCACCGACAACGCCGGCGGCATTGCCGAGATGGCCGAACTGCCATCGGACATCCGCGACATCACCGATCCGCTGGATGCGGTAGGCAACACCACCAAGGCCGTCACCAAGGGCTATGCGATCGGTTCGGCGGCATTGGCGGCGCTGGTGCTGTTCGCCGACTACACCCACAACCTGCAGATCGCGCATCCGGGTGAAACCTTCGCCTTCGACCTGTCCGACCACACGGTGATCATCGGCCTGCTGATCGGCGGACTGATCCCCTATCTGTTCGGTGCGATGGCGATGGAAGCGGTCGGCCGCGCGGCGGGCGCGGTGGTGGAAGAAGTGCGCCGCCAGTTCCGCGACATCCCGGGCATCATGCAGGGCACCGCCAAGCCGCAGTACCACAATGCGGTGGATATGCTGACCCGCTCGGCGATCAAGGAAATGATCCTGCCCTCCCTGCTGCCGGTGGTGGTACCGGTGGTGGTGGGCCTGTTGCTGGGCCCGAAGGCGCTGGGCGGCCTGTTGATCGGCACCATCGTCACCGGCCTGTTCGTGGCGATCTCGATGACCACCGGCGGCGGCGCCTGGGACAACGCGAAGAAGTACATCGAGGATGGTCACTTCGGCGGCAAGGGCAGCGAGGCGCACAAGGCGGCGGTAACCGGCGATACGGTCGGCGATCCCTACAAGGACACCGCCGGGCCCGCCATCAACCCCCTGATCAAGATCATCAATATCGTGGCCTTGCTGCTGGTGCCGTTGTTGTAATCGAAACCAGGCGCGCCCTGCCCCCCTCTCCCCAACCCCTCTCCCGCAAGGGGAGAGGGGCTTTCACACTGCAATTGCAGGGGGTGCCGCCATTTGTCAGAAGCTGAGCCCCTCTCCCCTTGCGGGAGAGGGGTTGGGGAGAGGTGGGAATGGCACCACTCCGAAAACACCTAAGTGAATGTTTTTATTGAAAATTAAAAAAGAGAGCCCGCAACCCGCCTTAGCCATTGGTCAGGCTTGATGCGGCGCAATAAGCTGACGCGTAGAATGGGCGTTTTCCCCAAACACTACGATTCGGAGTCAGCGCAATGGGCCTGAAACTGGTCTCGCCGGGCAAGAACCCGCCGGAAGAAATCAACGTCATCGTCGAGATCCCGAAGGATTCGGAGCCGGTGAAGTACGAAATGGACAAGGAAAGCGGCGCGATCTTCGTCGACCGCATCCTCTCCACCCCGATGCGCTACCCCTGCAACTACGGCTTCGTGCCGCAGACCCTGTGCGGCGACGGCGACCCGGCCGACGTGCTGGTGGTGCTGCCGCTGCCGCTGGTCCCGGGCTCGGTGGTGCGCTGCCGTCCGGTCGGCGTGCTGAAGATGAGCGACGAGGCTGGCAGCGATGAGAAGATCCTGGCCGTGCCGGTCGCCAAGATCTTCAATGGCTATGCCCACGTCGAAGACATCAACCAGGTGTCCAGCCACTGGCTGGAACGCATTGGCCACTTCTTCGAGCACTACAAGGACCTGGAAAAGGGCAAGTGGGTCAAGATCGAAGGCTGGGGCAACGCTGCCGAAGCCAAGCAGATCCTGACCGACGCCCACAAGACCTTCCTGGCCAAGCAGGAAGAGGAAGTCTGATCCAGGCCTACGGGCACCGTAATAGACGTCAGCGCGCAGCGACAGGCATCACGTTTCGCCGGTGCCGTGCATGACCGTTTTACAGCGATTGGATACATTGACAGGCCGGTAACCCGGCCTGTTTTTGTGTGCGCTCGTGGGTTTTTTCTAGGGGAAGTGTCTTGCGAATCCTGTTAATCGGCGGCGAAGCCGAACTGTCTGCCGAACTGCTCGAATACATCGGTGATCTGGGCGATGAATGGGAGGTGCAGTCCGTGCCCGACGGCAGCGCCGCGATCGTCGCTGTCGCCTCGGCGACCATCGACGCCATCATCGTTGCGCCGCTGCTGCCCGACCTGGCCCCGGCCACCCTGCTCGGCCAGATCCGCACCCTGCGCCCGGAAACCATCCGTATTGCCCTGATCGATGGCAACAACCCGCAGCGCGCGCCCTCGGCACGCATCATCGGCGTCGCCCATCGCTTCCTGCCGCTGCCACTGTCCCCGGAAGTCCTGCTGGAAGCACTCACCAGCCTGGAAGAACTGCGCGAGCTGCTGGACAGCCCGCACCTGCGCCAGGCCATTGGTCGCATCGAGAAGCTGCCCTCGCCGCCGCACCTCTACCTGAGCCTGATGCACGCCCTGGAAGAAGACGAGGAGAGCAACGCAGCCGAAATCGCCAAGCTGGTCGCTGCCGACCCGGCGATCGCAGCCAAGGTGCTGCAGCTGTCCAATTCGGCGTTCTTCAACAACGGCCGTGCGATCTCCGACCTGCGCGGCGCGGTCACCCGCCTGGGGCTGTCCACGCTGCGCGACCTGGTGCTGGCCAGCGAGGTCTTCGCCCTGCCCGGCGTGTCCGGCCCGGAGCGCAACGCGCTGCAGACGCGGGCCCTGATGGCCTCGCGGCTGGCAGCCAGGCTGCTGCCGGCTTCCAGCGCCGAGCTGGGGGCCACGGCGGCCTTGCTGGCCGATATCGGCCTGCTGCTGCCCGGCGTGCGCGACGAACGACAGCCCGCCGCCGAAGATGACCCGCGCCCGGGCCACGCCGAGGCAGGCGCCTACCTGCTGGGCCTGTGGGGCCTGCCGATGCCGATCATCGAGGCGGTCGCCTTCCAGCTGCAACCGGGTCGCTCCAACGTCCGCAGCTTCTGGGTGGCAGGGGCCGTGCACGTCGCCACCGCGCTGGCGGCCGGCCATGCGGTCGATGAGCAGTACCTGGCCAACGTCGGCATGTTGCCCAAGCTTGAGCAATGGCGCGAGCAGGCCGAGAACCTGCTGGAGATCAGCGTCGAAGCCTGAGGCCCCTGCCAACCAACAGATACGACAACGGCCGCTTCCGCGGCCGTTGTCGTATCTGCAGCGGCCAAAGCACCGGCATGCAGGCTTCAGGCACGCGAACGCACGCAACAGAAAAGGGGTGGGCCGCAAGGCCCACCCCTTCTTGTTGCTTCAGCGTACTTCGATGGATCAGAAGCGCTGGGTGTACTTCAGGTACACGTAACGACCGATATCGAAGCCGCCGTAGTAAGCGAAGTCGCTGTTCGGTGCCGAGTACTGCAGCGCACCGCGGTGGTTGAACACATTGTTCGCACCAACCGCAATGGTGGCGTCCCACGGAGCCTTGTAGCTGACCTGCAGGTCGTGGAAGGTGTTCGAACCGGTGGTACGCAGCGGTGCCCACTCGCCGTTCTGGTAACGGTCGGGCAGATCACACCAGCCATCGGCCGTCGAGATGCAGTCTTCCTTCATGCCGGAGTAGTAACGGGCGGTGTAATTGACACCCCAGTCACCCTTCTCCCAGTTCACGCCCAGGTTGGAACGCACACGGAAGATGCCCGGCGAGCCCACGAAGCCACTGGTGATGTTCTCACCGGCGGAATTCTGGTTCTGCTCATCGTACTTGGCGGTATAGGTGGTCTGCCAATCCAGGCTGATCTGGCCGATTGCCAGTTCCGGCAGACGGTACTTCACGCCCAGGTCGTAACCTTCGGTTTCCATCTGGCCCAAGTTGGCCAGGCCGTAGAACAGCTGGCTGATGTGGCCATCCGCCTCACGCACGATACCTTCGCAACGTGCGGAATTACCCAGCACGTAGCAGTCGCGCAGGATGCGGTCGACGCTGTCGGAGATGATCATGTCCTTGATCTGGTAGTTGAACCAGTCAAGCGAGATATCCAGACCCTGCACCCAACGCGGGCTCCAAACCAGACCAACGGTCTTGCTCTTGGAGGTTTCCGGCAGCAGGTTCGGGTTGGAACCGGAGATGAACTGGTCCGGGGTAGCGCACGGCCAGGTGGTGCACGGGGTCAGACCCTGGCCCAGCTGGACGTAGGTCGGAGCAACGCCTGCAGCCGTACAAGCGGCATTGCCGGCCACGCTACCTGCAACGTCAACGGAGCAGGGATCGGTGTACTTCTCGAAGCTGGAACCCAGGCCGCCGTACAGGTTGTCGACGGAGGGAGCACGGAAGCCTTCGGCATAGGTACCACGGACCAGCAGTTCGTCCAGCGGACGCCAGGTGATGCCGAACTTGCCGTTCACGGTGTCACCGAAGTTGCTGTAGTCCGAGTAACGGCCAGCAACGTTGACGGTCAGCTCCTTGGCAAAGGCCATGTCAGCCAGCACCGGGATGTTCAGCTCGAGGTAGACCTCATCCAGCTCGTACTTGCCGTTGGTGGTGGTCTGGCCCAGGCCGGTGTACTCGCCCGACTGCATGAAGGCATCCGGCACGAAACGGCCTTCTTCTTCACGGTGTTCCACACCAATCGCGAAGCCCAGATCACCAGCCGGCAGGGTCACGATGGAACCGGCCAGGTCAGCGGTGAACGAGGTGGTCTTGGTCACGCCGGTGGTGGTGAAGGACGGGAACAGGAAGTTCTGCAGGTCCTTGTTGTCCAGCGAGCCCGGGCCAGCAACGCCGGCCGGCAACAGCGGGTTCCAGGCGTAGCAGCCTTCGATCGGATTGGCAGCGGTGCCACAACGGGCAACGCCATCAGCATCGACAAAGGACTGGCCCAGCGCCTGACGTGCCGCGATCAGGCTCATGTCGCCGTGGTTGGTCTTGGTCGACTCGTTGCGGTTGAACAGCGCGCCAACGTTCCAGTCGAAGGACTTGCCGGCGAACTCGAAGAAGCCGCTGACGGTCGGCGCAAAGCGCAGGGTCTTCAGCTTGCTCTCGGTGGTACGCGGCATTTCCCACAGGCGACGACGGAACTCGACGTCCTGGCCGATCGGGTTGAACGCGCTGTCAGCCGACAGCGGGGTGCCGAACGACTGCGACTGGTACGGGTAACCAGCGATCTGCTGATCGGTGGTGCGCTCGTTGTACAGGATGTCGGCGTTGAACGAGATGTTGTCGGTGAAGTCGTAGTTACCGTTCACATAAACCGACTTACGCTCGATGCCGGTCTGCAGCATCATCTGCTGGTTGGCATTGGCATACTCATCCGCGGTCAGCGGGTGGTAGTCGTTCGGGTTGGTCGGATCGCCGCCCGGGTTCAGGGTCTGCCAGATCGGGGTCGGCTTGCCCTTGGCCGGCTTGCAGTCGCCGAATACGCGCGGGTCGCACCACACGCCGTTGGGACCGATCGGGCTCAGATCACCTGCGGTGGTGTTCGGGCCCTTGCCGCCGTCGCGCGAGAACCAACGGTCCGTCGCCATCACCGGATCCTGCTTCGAGTATTCAGCAGACAAGGTGATACCACCACGCTCGCCTTCCGAGCCCATGGTGAAGGAGTACTGGTTGGTTTCGCCGTCGCCTTCGCCGTACTGGCCGAGGTAGACCTGGGCTTCAGCACCGTCGAAACGCTTGCGGGTGATCACGTTGACCACGCCGGCGATCGCGTCCGAACCGTAGATGGCCGAAGCGCCGTCCTTCAGGACTTCGATACGCTCGATGGCCGACATCGGGATCTGGCTCAGATCCTGGTAGCCGCCCGAGGTAGCGCCAAGGCGCTTGCCGTTCATCAGCACCAAGGTGCGGGTTGCGCCCAGGTTGCGGATGTCGATGTAGTAACCACCCACGTTCTCGCCCGAAGCCAGGGCTTCCGAACGCGAGATCGCCGGGGAACCGGCAGAGGTCATGTTCTGCAGCACGTCGGCGACCGAGGTGAAGCCCTGCTTTTCCAGGTTCTCACGGCTCAGGGTCAGGATCGGCTGCTGGGTTTCCATGTTGGCGCCGCGGATACGCGAGCCAGTGACTTCCAGGCGGTCCAGGGTGGTGGCGCCGGCAGCAGTTTCCTGCGCCGAGGCGAAAGCCGGGGTCAGGGCAATGGCAATGCCGGCCGGGAGCAAGCCCAACCGCACTGCAGAATTACGAAGCTTCATCAATCTCTCCAAAGAGCTAAACAAACGACAAAGTTAGCGGTGTGTTAAACACCCCTGAACGTTACGTTCGTACCGCCGCCTTGGTTTTGCCTGAGCCGTCCTTAGACTTTGCCGAGTCTGGCTTCAACGCTTCGGGCATGTCGCGATAACGGGTTGCCGAGGTGCCAAAACGCGCGCGGAAAGCACGCGCAAAGCTGCAGCAGTTGTCAAAGCCGCTGGCCGAGGCCACTTCACCAATCATCATGTCGGTATCACGCAACAACATGGCCGCGCGCTCCAGGCGCAACCGTGCCGACAAGGACTGCGGGCTCTCTTCATACAGACTCTGGAAGGTCTTGGACAGGTACCAGCTGGAGAAGTTGGTCAACTCGGCCAGCTCACCAATGCGTACTACCCGGTGGCTATTGCCTTCCAGATACATGCGCGCACGTTGCATGCGGCCAAACACCTGGCGCTTGCGGATGCGCGAGCGGCCGGGGCAACGCTGCACATTGCCCAGCAACTCGCGCTGCAGCGAAGCAAGATGCAGCAGCAACGGGCGCAGCTGGTGGATGGTGCCGCCAGGTTCCTGGGCCTCGCGCCACAGGCGCAGTGCCAGCCGCGCCTCACCCAGGCTCATGCGGCCACGGCCGGTGAACACATTGCAATCCAGCGTGCCAAGCATGCGCAGGGCATCGGCATCCAGGCTCACGCCCACGCAGATGCCATCACGGCCGGCCTGGATCAACGGCCGCGATTCCTTCTCGAACGCAATCCATTCGCGCTGCCGCAGGCGGAACTTGCCTTCCTTGGATTCGACCCAGGCACTGCCACGCAGTTGCAACCAGATCGTGAACACCGTGCCGGAGGTCTGCAGGCTGCCCAGCCGCGCCACGCCCACACATGCCGGGCGCGGGCCATCGTCCGCCTTCTCGAACGAAACCGACTGCCCGCGATCCACCCAGGAAACCTGCCGCATGCCACTCACCATCATTTGCCTTCAATGGCCGAAGGTTTTGCCAAATGTGGCGATCGCTATCAGGAAAGTCTGGCGAGATCCCTACGAAATCTTCCCGAGCGGCATCCGAAAGAATTACGAAAGCATTTTTCCCAACCAGGGCAACCACTTGGCCACGCCGATGAGGCGGCGCGGCGGACGCGCCGGGATTCGCATCACGCCGATATCGCCCCCGTCCGCCACCACAAAAGCGACGTAGGCCGCGTCCCCGGACGGCGACAGGCTGAAGCCATTGCCTGAACTGAAGCGCTGGTCATCCAGGCACTGGCTGGCACCGTCGCCATCAATGGAGCTGAGCTGGCTGGTGCAGGTGTTGCCGATGTGCAGGTACTCCACCGCGCCATTGGCCGCCACCGCCCAACTACGGTAACGCCAGCGGCTGGGCACCTCGGCCTGCACCGGCTTGATGCTGGCCGCCGCCAGATCCGGCGCAACCTGCCATAGGCCACCGCTGGCCAGACGGGTGAACAGCAACCTGTTGCCTGTCACGTCGAAGCGCACCTGGGACGCCCCTTCCAACGTAGCCACGCGCTTCCACGGTGTCTGCGTACGGTCGAACAGGGACAGCTGCATGCGCTGCGCGTCATCGCGCTCGATCACCCACAACCTGTCCGCTTGCGGCCCATATATCGCCTGCAATGGCTCGTTCACCGGCACCGGCAACCGTTTCCAGTGACCTTCCTCAGGCACTACCTCGTAGATACCCGGCACACCTTCGCTGTCACGGCCACTGACCAGCAGGCTGCGTGAGTCCGCCGACCAGGTCATCGGCTGGCGCGCTTCGGGGCGCAGGCCTTCGATCATCTGCAGCGTATCGGGGTGCCCTACCCGCCCCCACCACACGGCAAATGCACCCGAGCGGTCGGAGGTGAAAGCCAGCTGTTTGCCGTCAGGCGCGATCATCGGCTGCCCGTCGCGGGCAGAGGAGGCAAACAGCCGCTGCGGCGCCACGTCGGCACTCCCCAACGGCACCTTGAACAGCGCCACCTGCGGCTGGTCACGGGTAAAGGCCAGATTGCCACCATGACGGGAAGCGGCCGGGCTCTGGGCATCGTCCAGCCCCATGTCACGCAGCACCCCGCTGCCCACGTCCAGGTGGTACAGGCGTGACTCACTGTCCACCCGCCTGCCAAATACCATTTCGCCCGCTACAAGCCAGGTCCAACCGCGGATCTCGGCAGCATCATTGGTCAGCCGCCGCGCATTGCGGCCATCGGCGTCCATCACCCACATGTCGCCGACCTGCGGGTTGCGCACAAAGCCGATCTGCCTGCCATCCGGCGAGTAACGCGGCGCGTAGTCAAAATCGTCGACGCCCTTCGCATAGGCGATGGACGACCAGCGTCCCGAATCCAGTTCCAGCAGGCGGATGCCGGCGCTGGCATAGCGCCCCGTCATCGAACCGAATAGCAACCGGCGCCCATCATTGGACCAGTCAAAGCTCAGCATGTCGGTACCATCGCAACGGGTCGCTCGGCGTGGATTACCCCCCGTCGCAGACACCAGCAATACCTCGCAGGCACCATCGGGATGGAAGCGCGCAAAGGCAATCTGGCGGCCGTTCGGCGACCATACGGGGAAGCGGTCGGAAACCCCTTCCGGTGCCGGCAACAGGCGGCTGGCGGTGGCATTGCCGGTACTCTGGATCCACAACGAGGAGCGCGTGGCGTCCTCGCGTGCAAATACCACCAGTGAACCGTCGGGTGACAGATTGGGCTGGGTTTCGTAAGCGGCGGTGGAGGTGATCAGCCGATAGGGCCGCTGCGGGCTGCCCAGCACCCGTGAACCGCTGGCGGTATTTGCCACCACACCGTCGATCGCATCGGTGGCAGCAGCGTTGTGCCACAGCAACCATGCCATCAACACGGTACTGAGCAGCAGGCCTACACCGATGGCCCACAGCACATACCTGCGCAACCGCCGCTGCGTGCTGCGCATCGATACAGATGCCGTCGGGACGGGGGCCATCGCTGACGCAGGTTCTTCCAGGCCCTGCAGTTCCGTGGCCTGCGGCTCCTGCTCCCAGGCCACGGGCACCAGCAGGCGATAGCCTGTCTTGGCAATCGTTTCTATATAAGGTGTCGCCTCATCACCGCCGGCAAAGACCTTGCGCAACTGCGTGACCGCCTGGGTCAGCACGTCATTGGTCGGCAAGGTATCCGGCCACACTTCCGCGAACAGTTCGTCGCGCGTCACCACCTGCCCGGCACGCCGCGCCAGCACCAGCAGAACGCCGACGCTCTTGGGAGTTATGCGATGCACTTTGTGCGTATTGGGCGCGTGGACCTCCCGCGAGGAGAGCACCACCACACAGTCACCAATACGCAGCCGATCGGTGGCTGGGGTCTGGGTATCGAAGCTGGACATGGACGATCAAACAAAAAACCGCGCTGGACACATCCCGTGCCCGGTCCCGCGCCACGCGCCGAACCGCCAGAATCCGCAAAAGGCATCAACGGAAGAAGCAAATGTTTCTACTGGAACCGATATTACTCTATCGCTGTACCCACGCGCTTGCGCATGGAAGACAACAGGCTCTCTCTCGCCGACGAATTCACATAATTCGCTACAAAATTCGCGCCGTATGGCGCGATTTTTTTATCTAGCGTTCAGTTTTCTCTGCTTTGTAAATGGTCAGGCCCACCAGCCGCGAGACCACCAAAGCAACGTACATCACGCCTGCAAACTGCTCCAGCATCACCAATGCACGTGCCTGCGGATGCACCGGCACGACATCACTCAGACCAACGCCAGAGAGCAAGCTGAAGCTGAGATAAAGCAACTCCACCCAGCTTCTGAAATCGCCCTCGCTGGTGGCAACAAAACTGCCCGGGTAGAAGTGCTGACAAACTGAATACGCGAACGCAAACGCCCAGGCCAGCAGGGTGAACGTTGCTCCCGCGGCAAACAGTTCGTCCCGCGTCACCTTGTGGTCCTGCAGCATGTAGGCGATCAGGCTGCAGGTTGTGTAGAAATACAACAGGCATTCGAAAATCTGTGCGACGGCGGTCAGTGAGTAGCGCTGCAGCAGGGCCCCCGCCACCGAAAACACCACCGCCGGTATGGCCAGGGTAAGCGCCAACCAGATACCCAGCGGACTGCGACGCACCACCCATACCGCCAAGCCCAGTACGGCCATGCCGAAAGCGCCGAACAATGCCCGCCCTGCCGGCATGTGCTCCATGGCCGGGTAAAGCAGCACCCCCAGCAGCTGCACGGCAAGCAACCACGCTGACGGGTGCTTGCGGGCCAGCACCAGCCATCTCAAACGTGTCTGCATGCAGGCGGTCCTTGTGCGTACTCAGCGGTCCGTGGCGACGGCGTATGGCGTCAGTTGGAAGCAGCACCGGCACGGTAGGGATAGCTGGCGAAAATGGCGGCCACCGCCGCATCGATCTTTTCACCTTGCTTTGCCGGGTCAAAGCGACCCACGGTGCCTACCGCAACACCTTCCCATACCAACTGCTTGCGACGTACATCGACCACATCCACGTTGAGCGTACCCTCGGTGTACTGGCGCACATCGGTACGGTCACGCCAGTAGGGCACCGCGACATAACTGCGGGCGCGATAGCTGTAGTAGTAGTCGTAATCGACCTCGGGCATGGTGGTTACCCGGGTCTTGTCCTGCAGGTAGGCGTTGAGGTTCACCCACAGGTCCGGGTTGGCTTCGTCAAACCGATAACCGCGCGACTCCATCTGCATGCGCACCGCGGCGCGGATGCGGTTGCTGGTGATGGTGGTATAGCCGTGCTGCTCAAGCGCCAGCGGGGTGAAGAACGCAAAACTGCGGTAGCGCGAGAAATCCGCACTGGGATCGGCCTGGCTGGCCACGCGCGGCGTGCTGGCACAGGCGCCCAGCAGCAGAACCAGCATCAGCATGACGAAACGGGAAACGACACGAACTTTCATGGCGGCTACCCCTGCGTTGGATGGCAGAACGCTAGCACGAGCCGGGCTATTGCGGTGTCAAGCGCGGCGGGGGAACCGAGCCGCCGATTCCGCCGCCGCCCGGCTCATCCGGCCCGGTAGACCTCGCCGCCCTCGGCCAGGAACTGCGCGGACTTTTCGGCCATGCCCGCCACCAGCGCCTGCGCCTCGTCAACCCCCTGCTCGGCCGCGTACTCGCGCACGTCCTGGGTGATCTTCATCGAACAGAAATGCGGGCCGCACATCGAGCAGAAGTGCGCCAGCTTGTGTGCGTCCTTGGGCAGGGTTTCATCGTGGAACTCCTTGGCTTTCTCCGGATCCAGGCCCAGGTGGAACTGGTCCTCCCAGCGGAACTCGAAGCGCGCCTTGCTCAGTGCGTTGTCGCGAACCTGTGCGCCGGGGTGGCCCTTGGCAAGGTCAGCGGCATGGGCGGCGATCTTGTAGGCCATGATGCCGTCACGCACGTCCTGCCGGTTGGGCAGCCCAAGATGTTCCTTGGGCGTCACGTAGCAGAGCATCGCGGTGCCATACCAGCCGATCATCGCTGCACCGATCGCACTGGTGATGTGGTCATAGCCCGGCGCGATGTCGGTGGTCAGCGGCCCGAGGGTATAGAACGGCGCTTCGCCGCATTCGTGCAGCTGCTTGTCCATGTTCTGCTTGATCAGGTGCATCGGCACATGCCCGGGACCTTCGATGATGGTCTGCACATCGTGCCTCCAGGCGATACGGGTCAGTTCACCCAGCGCTTCCAGTTCACCGAACTGGGCGGCGTCGTTCGCATCGGCAATGCAACCCGGGCGCAGACCGTCGCCGAGGCTGAAGGACACATCGTAGGCCTTCATGATCTGGCAGATGTCTTCGAAATGCGTGTAAAGGAAGTTTTCCTTGTGGTGCGCCAGGCACCATTTGGCCATGATCGAACCACCGCGCGAGACGATGCCGGTCACCCGCTTCGCGGTGAGTGGCACGTGGCGCAGCAGCACCCCGGCGTGGATGGTGAAGTAGTCAACGCCCTGTTCGGCCTGTTCGATCAGGGTGTCGCGGAATATCTCCCAGTTGAGCTCCTCGGCACGGCCATCCACTTTCTCCAGCGCCTGGTAGATCGGCACCGTGCCAATCGGCACCGGTGAGTTGCGCACGATCCACTCGCGGGTTTCGTGGATGTGCTTGCCGGTGGACAGGTCCATCACCGTGTCGCCGCCCCAGCGGATCGCCCACACCAGCTTCTCCACTTCCTCGGCGATACCCGAGGACACCGCGCTGTTGCCGATGTTGGCGTTGATCTTGGTGAGGAAGTTGCGGCCGATGATCATCGGCTCACATTCGGGATGGTTGATGTTGTTCGGCAGTACCGCACGCCCGCGCGCGATCTCGTCGCGTACGAACTCCGGCGTGATGAACTGTTGGATGTTCGCACCAAAGCTCTGGCCCGGATGCTGCGCCAGCAGACCGGCATCGCGTACCGCGTCCAGCCGCTGGTTCTCGCGGATGGCAACGTACTCCATCTCCGGGGTGACGATACCGCGGCGCGCGTAATGCATCTGGGTGACATTGGCGGCGCCAATGGCACGGCGCGGCAATGCGCGGCCCGGGAAGCGTACCGCATCGAGCCGGGCATCGTGCTGGCGACTGCGCCCGAACGCGGAACTGAGCCCGGCAAGCTGCTCGGTATCGCCACGTTCTTCGATCCAGCGCGACCGTACTGCCGCCAGCCCGGCGGCCAGATCGATGTTGGCCTGCGGGTCGGTGTACGGGCCGGAGGTGTCGTAGACCGTAACCGGTGGATTCTCCTGGCCACCGAACAAGGTCGGCGTGCGGGTCTGCGCGATCTCGCGCATCGGCACCTGCAGGTCCGCGCGCGACCCGGCAACGAAAATCTTGCGCGAGCCGGGAATCGGCCGGGTCACCGACTCGGAAAGTTGCTGGGCCTGTTGCTGCAGGCTGGGCTGTGCATTCATGGGCGTTCGTCCTGTCTGTCCGCACGCGGGGTGCGAAGGCCACGCGAGGGATTCGCATGACGGAACGAAGCGAAGGCGCACGCCACCGGGCCCTGGCCCATCACGGGCACATCGACTGGCAGCACACAAAGCTTCCCTACGCCGGTATGAACCGGATCAGGTTCGAAGGGTATGTCTCAACCGCGGCCCAAAGGCTGCGGTACCCCCGCTTCGGGCGGCATTAGACCATAAAGCCGCGATCACAGGGCGATGCGGCGCGGCGGCGTCGGCTAACAGAACCGTGACATGCGCTTGCGTACCATCCAGAGGCGGCGTGGGGCACCCGCTGGCGACGTCCTGGCACACTTCCAGCACCCGCTGCCCGGTCTCTCGCCGGCGTTCTGCAAGCGCTTGCGCGCTGCCCTGGATCCTTCCTGCCGGAGACGCTCCTTCATGGTGTTTCGTGTTTCCATCGCGCTGGTCGCGGTACTGGTGCTGATCGCCGGCCTCGCGCCCGGTCCGTTCAATGACGTGGTGCAGGCCACGCTGGCACAGGTCGTGCGCGGCGCTGGCTGGATGTACCTGTTGATCGTGTTCCTGACCTTGAGCTTTCTGCTGTACCTGGCATTCGGGCGCTTCGGCAACCTGCGCATCGGTGGTGAGGATGCCGAGCCGGATTTCTCGCGTGGCAGCTGGCTGTCGATGCTGTTCTCGGCCGGGATGGGCATCGGGCTGGTGTTCTGGGGTGCGGCCGAGCCGATCTCGCATTTCGTCACACCGCCGGAAGGGCTGCCGCCGCAGAGCATGGACGCGGCAAGGGCCGCGATGCGCTATGCATTCTTCCACTGGGGCCTGCATCCATGGGCGATCTATGCGCTGATCGGCCTGGCGATGGCCTGGTTCCAGTACAACCGCAACGGTCGCGGCTTGGTCAGTGACATGCTGCAGCCGGTCATCGGCCGCCATCATCGCGGCGCAGCCGGCAAGCTGGTCAACATCGCCGCAGTGGTGGCCACTGCGATCGGCGTGGCCACCACGCTGGGCTTTGGCACCATCCAGATCGCCGCCGGCCTGCAACGGGTATTCGGCCTGCGCGCCGATGTGCCCCTGCAGCTGACCGTCATCGTGGTGGCCTTCGTGCTGTACATGATATCCACCACCAGCGGCGTGGAGCGCGGCATCAAGTGGCTTTCCAACTTCAACCTGGCACTGGCCGCCCTGCTGCTGGCGGCCGTGCTGGTGCTCGGCCCGACCGGCTTCATCTTCGACACCTTCACCACCACGCTGGGCTCCTACCTCAACCAGCTGGTCACCATGAGCCTGCGCATGTCGCCGTTCTCCGGCAGCACCTGGGTGGCCGACTGGACCATCTTCTACTGGGCGTGGTGGATTGCGTGGGCACCGTTCGTCGGCGCGTTCATCGCCCGCGTATCACGCGGGCGCAGCGTACGCGAGTTCGTGGTCGGCGTGGTACTGGCCCCCACGCTGCTCGGGTTCCTCTGGTTCTCGGTGTTTGGTGGCACGGCATTGTGGTCACAGCTGTTTGGCCATGCCGACCTGGTCCAGGCGCTGGGCAATGGCTATGAGACGGTCCTGTTCACCCTGTTCGACAGCCTGCCCGCGCCACTGCTGCTGTCCGGGCTGGCACTGGTGCTGCTGATGATCTTCTTTGTCACGTCGGCCGACTCGGCCGTGCTGGTCCTGGCCAGCATGTCCACCGACGACGCCGGTGATCCACCGCTGTCACGCAAGCTGGTGTGGGGCGTGGCAATCGCACTGATCGCCGCAGTGCTGCTGCTTGCCGGCGGCCTGGATGCGCTGCAGGGCATGATTACGATCGCGGCCCTGCCCTTCGCCGCGCTGATGGTGCTGGTAATGGTGTCGCTGTACCGCGTGCTGGACGCCGAGTACAACCGCCAGCGCCGGTTGGCGCAGCGCGCACGGCATCTGATCGAGGCATGGATCGAACGCGAGCAGGCCGCGCAGGAGGATGCACGCGCCGAAGCCTCGCGCAATGTCGGCGGGGATTGAGACAGCGCAGGCGCTACCATGCCTGCCCCTCTGTCCGCCGGCAGCAGGAGGCAGCGGCACCAGCATCACCTGAGCTTCCTCGGGCGCCGGACTCAGTAGCCCGCCGCCTGCCCGTCCTTGCGGCTCTCCGAGGCACCGTAGTACACACCGGTTTCCGGATCACGCATGATCGCCTGGTAACCACCGTAGGGGCCATCGGCAAACGTTACCCGGTGCCCCTTGCGCATCAGGCCACGCACGGTTTCCCAGCTGAAGCCGGTTTCCAGGTTCACTTCGCCGCCATCACGCATCGCCACCGCCTGTCCGGTCGGCTCGGTGGAACCCTCGTGCTGGATACGCGGCGCATCGCCGGCCTCCTGCAGGTTCATGCCGAAATCCACCAGGTTCATCACGATCTGCGCATGCCCCTGCGGCTGCATCGCGCCGCCCATCACGCCAAAGCTGGCAAACGGCTTGCCGTCCCTGGTGATGAAGGCCGGGATGATGGTCTGGAAGGGGCGCTTGCCCGGCGCGTAACCATTGGGGTGATCCTTCTGCAGCACGAACATCTCGCCGCGATCCTGCAGGATGAAACCCAGCCCCGGCGGCGCCATGCCACTGCCCATGCCGCGGTAGTTGGACTGGATCAACGAGACCATCATGCCGTCGCCATCGGCCACGGTCATGTAGATGGTGTCCCCCTCCTGCAACTGTTTCGGCGTACCCGGCTGCGCTTCCTTCAAGGCCTTGTCCATCGAGATCAACGCACGGCGCTGTGCGGCGTAGTCCTTGGAGATCAGGCGCTGTACCGGGGCCGGGGAAAATGCCGGATCCGCATAGAAGCGGGCACGGTCGGCGAACGCCAGCTTTTTTGCTTCCACGAACAGGTGGATGTGTTCGGCGGAACCAAACGGGATGTTCGAGAAGTCGTAGCCTTCCAGCACGTTGAGAATCTGCAGGGCGGCGATTCCCTGGCTGTTCGGCGGCAGCTCCCATACGTCGTAGCCACGGTAGTTGCTGCTCACCGGCTCCACCCACTCGCCCTGATGTGCCGCCATGTCCTCATAGCTCAGGTAGCCACCATTGGCCTTGAAGTAGTCACCGATGCTGCGGGCAATGGCCCCCTTGTAGAACGCGTCGCGGCCGCCGTCGGCGATCTGCTGCAGGGTATTGGCCAGGTTGGGGTTGCGCCACAGCTCGCCCTTGCGCGGCGCGTGGCCGTCGATGGTGAACTGCTCCTTGAAGCCAGGGTACTGCGACAGCTTGGGCACCGAGCGGTCCCAGTAGTAGGCGATCACCTCGGCCACCGGGTGGCCGTTGCGGGCATAGGCGATGGCCGGGGCCAGGTTGTCAGCCATGGGCTTGCGGCCGAATCGCTCATGCAGCGCAAACCAGCCATCCACCGCACCGGGCACCGACACCGGCAGCGGCCCGGTGGCCGGGATTTCCTTCAAACCCCGGCGCTGGAACTCGGCCAGGGTCAGCGAACGCGGTGACCTGCCCGAACCGTTGTAGCCATAAAGTTTCTGGCTGCGCGGATCCCACACGATGGCGAACAGGTCACCCCCAATGCCATTGCCGGTCGGCTCCATCAGACCCAACGCGGCATTGGCGGCAATGGCCGCATCCACCGCCGAGCCACCACCCTTCATCACGTCCAACGCCACCTGCGTGGCCAAGGGCTGCGAGGTGGCAGCCATGGCGGTCGGTGCGATCACCTCCGAGCGCGTGGCGAAGTCGTAGCCGGTGACGCGATCCGCCGCCACCGCTGTAAAAGGAACGGACAGCAGGCTCAACAACAGCGTCGTACGCAACATGGTCGGTACCGGCAGGCAGGAGTATTGACGATAACCCGCCCCTGCCCGCGCCACCATGTGCCCTTCCGCATGCCTGCGGGCAGGGGCTGCGCGGCGAGTTGCTGTCAGCCCCCTGTGGGCCTCAGATCGTCGCCGACAGGTGCACCGGCGCCGCCCGCACGACGCTGCCCAGCGCGCTTATCTGTTGCAGCAGGCGCTGGGTTTCCTGACAGGGGTCCAAGCCCAGGTCACTACGCAGGAAAGCCTCCAACCGCTGGTAGGCAGTCAGCGCCTCACAACTGCTGCCATTCCCGGCATGGGCGCGCATCGCCCGCTGCACGTGCGCTTCATTCCAGGGATCGCGGCGGCTGAGCGCATTGGCCAGATCGATGGCCGAATCCCAGCGCGCACGTTCGATCATCTGGTCGCAGCAACGCTCCACCGAACTGATCAGCTGCACCTCCAGCATCTGCCGCGTGGTCTGCAGCCAGGCCTGGAACTCAAGGTCGGCGATGTCCTCCATGCCATCCAGGAAGATCCGCTGATCGCTCAGCAGATGGATGGCATCGCAGGGGGCCTGTACCAACACATCCACGTCGAACAGGATGCGCTCGCCCCGCAGCAGGCCCACGCTGCCACGCTGGATCTGCAATACCTCCGGGCCAAACTGCTGGGTACAGTAGCGATTGAGGTTGCTGAGCACCTGGCGCAGATTGGTCAGCGCGCTGGTCTCGCCCAGGTTCGGCCAGAACAGGGCCGCCAGGCTGGCGCGCGAATGCATGCGGTTGGGTTCCAGCGCCAGGTAGCCCAGCAATGCCCACCCCTTGCGATAGATCAGCGGTGCCGGCAGTCCTTCGCCATGCCCCATCAGCGGGACGATGCCCGCCAAGGCCGCACCCTTGCTGGCACCGCAGCGATCAGCATGTACCTGGGCCGGCATCTGCTTGTACATCTTCTCCATGGGAACCCTCGGTCCGGCCCCGGTTGCAGGGCCTGTTACTGATAAAACCGGGAAAAGCGTCGCAATCCAATCACGCTCTCCCAAAAAAATTGCAACCCGGTCCAAAACCACGATTTCCGCGCACTTGTGGCCGTCGCCGCCCCTCCGTCATTGCGGTTTCAACCGTAACCATGCTTATGCAGCGCGGGTTGTCGGGTTTTTGCCGGCAATCACACCTGCAAGCGTTGACACCACGTCAACAGGGTGTTTATCTCGACCCATGCTGCAACGCCACAACGCCACCGCTGACCTGACTTCGACCCCGGCCCACGCCGTGGCCTCGATTCTTGTACTCGTACTTATTACCGAGCCAACAGGTGCGGGGCAGACTGGCGCGTAACGTAAAGACAGCCAGATTCGACTAAAGACCCCGCGCCGACCCCGGTGCGGGGTTTTTCGTTTCCAGCTTCTATTTCATCTGAAACCATGTACCCAACCACTGACACCACGAACAAACACACCGCCAACGCTGCCTGCGGCAGCGCTGCCGCCTGCATGGTGTCTGCCCCGCCCGCCCCGGCCGCTGCGTCCTGACGCAACGGCCGTTTTTATTTCTGCATGTCTCTCTTGATCGCAAGGAACCCAAGCACCATGAGCACCAACGAACTGCCCCAGATCAAAATCGCCGTCGTCGGTTACGGCAGCCAGGGCCGCGCCCATGCCATGAACCTGCGTGAATCCGGCTTCGACGTGATTGTCGGCCTGCGCGCTGGCGGCCCTACCGAGGTCAAGGCACAGGCCGATGGCTTCACCGTCAAGACCCCGGCCGAAGCGGTCAAGGACGCCGACCTGGTCGCCGTGCTGACCCCGGACATGGTGCAGAAGAAGCTCTACAACGAGGTGCTGGCACCGAACATGAAGCAGGGCGCCTGCCTGCTGTTCGCACACGGCCTGAACGTGCATTTCGGCATGATCGAGCCGCGCGCCGACCTGGACGTGGTGCTGGTCGCGCCGAAGGGCCCGGGCGCACTGGTCCGTCGCGAGTATGAAATCGGCCGCGGCGTGCCCTGCATCTACGCGGTCTACCAGGACAAGAGCGGCAAGGCCGAGCAGTTCGCGCTGGCCTATGCGGCTGGTCTGGGCGGCGCCCGCGCCAACATCATCAAGACCACCTTCAAGGAAGAGACCGAAACCGATCTGTTCGGTGAGCAGGCCGTGCTGTGCGGTGGCGCTTCCTCGCTGGTCCAGGCCGGCTTTGAAACCCTGGTCGAAGCCGGCTACCAGCCGGAAATCGCCTACTACGAAGTGCTGCACGAACTGAAGCTGATCGTCGACCTGTTCTACGAAGGCGGCATCACCCGCATGCTGGAGTTCATCTCCGAGACCGCGCAGTACGGCGATTTCGTCAGCGGTCCGCGCGTCATCGATGCCTCGGTGAAGGCCCGCATGAAGGACGTGCTGACCGATATCCAGAACGGCACCTTCACCAGGAACTGGGAAGCCGAGTACGACGCCGGCCTGCCGAACTACAGGAAGTTCCAGCAGGCCGACATGGAACATCCGATTGAAAAGGTGGGCAAGGAGCTCCGCGCCAAGATGGTTTGGCTGCAAGCACAGAACGCGTAACCGCGCGGTCCCCCACCCGCAACAGGCAAAGGTCGCTCCATGAACACTTCCACCCCCGGTGCGCCACGCAATGGCGCACGCTGGCTGACGCAGGCCCTGGAAGCCGAAGGCGTGCAAACGCTGTTCGGCTACCCGGGCGGCACCATCATGCCGTTCTATGACGCATTGGTGGACTCCAGCCTCAAGCACATCCTGGTACGTCACGAGCAGGGCGCGGCACTGGCCGCCAATGGCTATGCCCGCGCCAGCGGCAAGGTAGGCGTATGCGTGGCCACCTCCGGCCCGGGCGCGTCCAACCTGGTCACCGGCATCGCCGACGCCATGCTGGACTCGGTACCGATGGTGTGCCTGACCGGCCAGGTTGGCACCGCATTGTTGGGTACCGATGCGTTCCAGGAACTGGATGTGTTCGGCATGACCTTGCCGATCGTCAAGCACAGCTGGCTGGTGCGCAGTGTCGATGAGCTGCCGCAGGTGGTTGCCGAAGCCTTCCGTGTCGCCCGCGAAGGGCGGCCCGGTCCGGTGCTGATCGACCTGCCCAAGGACGTGCAGCTGGCCAGTGCGGCGCACCTGCCCGACCATGTGCCGGCGTCGGTTGATCCGATCCCGGCACCGGCTGCCGAGGCACTGGCCGAGGCACTGGTTGCCATCGCCCAGGCCGAGAAGCCGGTGATCTACGGCGGCGGCGGCATCGCCCTGGCCGATGCGGTGGGCGAGTTCCGCCAGTTCGTCGAGGCCACCGGCATCCCCACCGTGCTGACCTTGCGCGGCCTGGGCGCCCTGCCCGCCAACCACCCGCAGTACCTGGGCATGCTGGGCATGCACGGCACCCGCGCCGCCAACATGGCGGTGCAGGAGGCCGACCTGCTGATCGTGGTCGGCGCCCGCTTCGACGACCGCGCCACCGGCAAGCTGGCCGAGTTCGCACCGTTTGCCCGGGTCATCCACCTGGATGCCGACGTCTACGAAATCTCCAAGCTGCGCGGTGCCAACATCGCCCTGCCGGGCAATGTCCGTGACGGCCTGGTCGCGCTGACCGGCGAGCGCGCCAACTGCAATACCTGGCGCGCACGCTGCGCTGCCAACCGTGAAAAGTTCACCGCCCGTTACGACGCCCCCGGCGAGCAGATCTATGCGCCGCGGCTGTTGAAGCGACTGAGCGAAGTGGCCCCGGCGGACACTGTCATCGCCTGCGACGTGGGCCAGCACCAGATGTGGGTGGCCCAACATTGCCGGTTCAACCACCCGCGCAACCACCTGACCTCCGGCGCGCTGGGCACCATGGGCTTCGGCCTGCCGGCAGCGATGGGCGCGCAGTTCGCCTGCCCCGACCGCACCGTGGTGCTGGTCTCCGGCGACGGCAGCTTCATGATGAACGTGCAGGAGCTGGTGACGATTGCCCGCTGCAGGCTGCCGATCAAGATCGTGCTGCTGGACAACTCCTCGCTGGGCATGGTGCGGCAGTGGCAGGAGCTGTTCCACGCCGAGCGCTACAGCGAGATCGACCTGTCCGACAACCCGGATTTCGTCGCCCTGGCGCAGGTGTTCGGCATCAAGGCCAGGCGCATCGTTGACCGCAACGACGTCGAGGACGGCCTGGCCGAACTGTTCGACGCGCCCGGCCCGATGCTGCTGCACGTGGCCATCGACGCGCGTGCCAACGTGTGGCCGCTGGTGCCACCCAACAACGCCAACAGCACCATGCTGGACAGCAACCCCGCCCACGCCAAGGCAACGCAGGAGAGTTCCAATGCAATACCGGCTTGACCTGGTGCTGAAGCCTGCCGAAGGCGCGCTGGTGCGCGTGATCGGCATGGTTGAACGCCGCGGTTTTTCCCCCAGCAACATCGCCGGCCAACGCAAGGCCGACGACGCTGGCCGCTGGCACGTGCAGATGGACATCGACGGTACCCGTCCGCCGGAAACCCTGCGCCACCAGCTGGAAAAGGTCTACGACTGCGAATCGGTACGGGTGGTGCCGGTCGCTGGTGCCAGCGTATGAGCAGCGACGTAAGTGGCGTACCGGTAGTACGCCGCCGTAAACCACGGAGGCGTCTTCTTGGTGGCGCCGGGATTGGGGATTCGGGAGTCGGGAGTCGCGCCCTCACCCGCCCGGCTGCGGCTGCGAGCGGTGCTGAACGGAGGTGTCTTCTCCAACCATCCGCGGTGCACCGTCAATCCCCTATTCCGAATCCCGAATCCCGGCGTCACCATGCCTGATCGTGGCCGCGCCGTCGCAGTTGCAACACCCGCTGACACGCTGAACGTCAGCGTCGCCGACGTATTGGCCGCGCAGGCCCGCCTGCGCCGTTTCCTGCCGCCTACCCCGCTGCATTACGCCGAACGTTTCGGCACCTGGCTCAAGCTCGAAAACCTGCAGCGCACCGGTTCCTACAAGGTGCGTGGCGCCTTGAACGCGATGCTTGCAGCGCTGGAGCGCGGCGACGAACGCCCGGTGATCTGCGCTTCGGCCGGCAACCACGCCCAGGGCGTGGCCTGGGCCTCGCACCGGCTGGGCGTGCAGGCCATCACGGTGATGCCGCATGGCGCACCGGCCACCAAGATCGCCGGCGTCCAGCACTGGGGCGCCACCGTCCGCCAGCACGGCAACAGCTATGACGAAGCCTATGCCTTCGCCCGCGAGCTGGCCGAACAGAACGGCTACCGCTTCCTGTCCGCCTTCGACGATCCCGACGTGATCGCCGGCCAGGGCACGCTGGGCATCGAACTGGCACCGCATGCACCGGACGTGGTGATCGTGCCGATCGGCGGTGGTGGCCTGGCCTCGGGCGTTGCGCTGGCCTTGAAGTCGCAAGGCGTGCGCATCATCGGCGCGCAGGTCGAAGGCGTGGACTCGATGGCACGCGCGATCAAGGGCGATGTGCGCGAAGTTGACCCGGTGCCAACCCTCGCCGATGGCGTCAAGGTCAAGATCCCCGGTTTCATCACCCGCCGCCTGTGCGCCAGCCTGCTCGACGACGTGGTCATCGTGCGCGAAGCCGAACTGCGCGAAACCCTGGTGCGGCTGGCGCTGGAAGAGCACGTCATCGCCGAAGGTGCTGGCGCATTGGCGCTGGCCGCCGGCCGCCGTGTGTCCGGCAAGCGCAAGTGTGCGGTGGTATCGGGCGGCAACATCGATGCCACGGTATTGTCGACCCTGTTGTCTGAAGTACGCCCCAGCCCACCACGCAAACCTCGACGGCGTAACGCCGAACGACTTAGAAGCCGTGTCGTCGCAGCGACACAGCGCAGCCCCAAATCCGAATCCCCCAAAATTCCCGTTACCGCCGCAGTCGAGGAGACCCTCTGGTGAATACTCCAACCAACAACACCCCGCGAATTACCATCTTCGACACGACCCTGCGCGACGGTGAGCAATCACCCGGCTGCAGCATGACGCCACCACAGAAGCTGGTGATGGCGAGGGCGCTGGCGGAACTGGGCGTGGACGTGATCGAAACCGGCTTCCCCGCAAGTTCGCAATCCGACCGCGAAGCCATGGCCCTGATTGGCCGCGAGGTACGCCAGCCGGTCCTGGCGGTGCTGTCGCGCTGCCTGGCCGGCGATATCGAAACCTCCATCAAGGCGTTGGAAGCCGCAGCGCGCCCGCGCCTGCACCTGTTCCTGTCCACCAGTCCGCTGCACCGCGAGCACAAGCTGCGCATCAGCAAGGAACAGGTGCTGGAGTCGGTGCACAAGCATGTGAGCATGGCGCGCGGCTACCTGGACGATGTCGAGTTTTCCGCCGAGGACGCCACCCGCACCGAACTGGACTTCCTGACCGAAGTCACCCAGGTCGCCATCGCCGCCGGTGCGCGCACCATCAACCTGCCCGACACCGTTGGCTTCACCACGCCGGAAGAAATCCGCGCGATGTTCCAGCACGTCATCGCCAATGCCGCCGGCGCCGACAAGGTGGTGTTCAGCACCCACTGCCACAACGACCTGGGCCTGGCCGTGGCCAACTCGCTGGCCGCCATCGAAGGCGGTGCACGCCAGGTGGAAGGCTCGATCAATGGCATCGGCGAGCGCGCCGGCAACTGCGCGCTGGAAGAAATCGCGATGGTGCTGAAGGTACGCAACGCCTTCTACAACTTCGATACCGGCTTCGACACCCAGCGCATCGTGCCCACCTCGCAGCTGCTGCAGCGCCTGGTCGGCATGCCGGTCCAGCGCAACAAGGCCATCGTCGGCGCTAATGCCTTCGCCCATGAATCCGGCATCCACCAGCACGGCATGCTGCGCAATCGCAACACCTACGAAATCATGCGTCCGGAAGACGTGGGCTGGGAATCCTCGCAGATGGTGCTGGGCCGCCACAGCGGCCGCGCCGCGGTCGAGGCGCGCCTGCGTGCACTGGGCTACTGGCTGGAAGAAGAAGAGCTGAAGCTGGTGTTCGACCAGTTCAAGGCGCTGTGCGAGCAGCAGCGCGTGGTCACCGACGCCGACCTGCAGACCCTGATGCAGGGCACCTCCAGCAGCGACGGTTACCGCCTGGCCTCGATGACCATCAGCGACGTCGGCAGCCGCGCCAACGCACTGGTTGAACTGTCCGATCCGGAAGGCAACCGCGTGGCCGAAACCGCGCAGGGCGACGGCCCGGTGGATGCCCTGTTCTCGGCATTGTCGGCCGCCACCGGCATCCAACTGACCCTGGACAGCTACCACGTGCACAGCGTCGGCATCGGCGCCGATGCCCGCGGCGAAGCCAACCTGAGCGTACGCCACGAAGGCGAGATCCTCGAAGGCACCGGCACCAGCCGTGACATCATCGAAGCCAGTGCACTGGCCTGGCTGGATGTCACCAACCGCCTGCTGCGCCAGCGTGAGGGCAGCAAGACCGAGGAAGCCGTCAGCGCCTGAGCGCGACGGCAGAACATAGGCAACGGAACGTACCGATGAGCTCCGCACCCAAAACCCTGTACGACAAACTGTGGGACGCCCACGTTGTCGTCCCCGAATCCGACAACGCGCCGGCCGTGCTGTATATCGACCTGCACCTGATCCACGAAGTGACCTCGCCGCAGGCCTTCACCGAACTGCGCCAGCGCGGCCTGAGGCCGCGCCGCCCGGACCGAACCAAGGCGACGATGGACCACTCCACGCCGACCCTGCCGGCCGGCCCCGACGGCAAGCTGCCCTACGCCAGCAAAGCCTCCGAGGCGCAGGTTGAAACGCTGGCCAGGAACTGCGCCGAGTACGGCATCGAGCTGTTCGACCTGTCCTCGGCCAATCGCGGCATCGTCCACGTCATCGCCCCGGAGCAGGGTTTCACCCAGCCGGGCATGACCATCGTCTGCGGTGACAGCCACACTTCCACGCATGGTGCGTTCGGCTCGCTGGCCTTCGGCATCGGCACCAGCGAAGTCGGCCACGTGCTGGCCACGCAGTGCCTGCTGCAGCGCAAAGCCAGGACCATGGCCATCACCGTTGATGGCGAACTGGCCCCGGGCGTTGGCGCCAAGGACGTGGTGCTGCACATCATCGGCGTGATCGGCGTCAACGGCGGCACAGGCCATGTGCTGGAGTTCCGTGGCTCGGCGATCCGCGCGATGGACATGGAACAGCGCATGACCCTGTGCAATATGTCCATCGAGGCCGGCGCCCGCGCCGGCATGGTGGCACCGGACCAGGTCACCTTCGACTGGGTCGCCAACACCCCGCGCGGCCCCAAGGGCGCCGACTTCGACACCGCCGTGGCGTACTGGAAGACCCTGAACACCGACGACGGCGCGCGCTTCGATGTGGAAGTGCAGATCGATGCCGCCGACATCCGCCCGACCCTGACCTGGGGCACGCACCCGGGCACCGCGATCGCGGTGGACGCGCCGATCCCAGCCGCCAACGATGCCGCCGCGCAGAAGGGCCTGGATTACATGAAGTTCGAGGCCGGCCACAGCTTGATCGGTACGCCGGTGGACGTGGTGTTCGTCGGTTCCTGCACCAATGGCCGCCTGAGTGACATGCGCGAAGTGGCGCAGGTGCTGCGCGGCCGCCACGTCGCCGACGGCGTGCGCATGCTGGTGGTGCCGGGCTCGGAGATCGTCAAGCGCGATGCCGAGGCCGAAGGCATCCACGAGATCGTGCGCGCTGCCGGTGCCGAATGGCGTGAGCCGGGCTGCTCGATGTGCATCGCCATGAACGGCGACCTGGTTGCACCGGGCCAGCTGGCGGTGAGCACCAGCAACCGCAATTTCGAAGGCCGCCAAGGGCCGGGCTCGCGCACCTTGCTGGCCTCGCCGATGAGCGCGGCATGGGCAGCGGTGAACGGCCGCGTTGCCGATACCCGCGATCTGTTTGCCAAGGAGGTGGCGTGATGGCCGCCGCTTTTGCCCTTCTCCCTCCGGGAGATACAACGGTATGCCCCCGCGAAGGCGGGGGTGCCCCGAAGGGGCGGATGAGGGCGACCGCTGCCTCTTCCGGCAAACACCCTGCGCAAGCACACCCTCATCCGGCGCTGCGCGCCACCTTCTCCCGGTGGGAGAAGGGCTACGCACTGGAGCTGTACTGATGGCCGCACTGACCCGCATCGTTTCGCGCAGCGTGGTGCTGCGCCAGACCAATATCGACACCGACCAGATCATCCCGGCACGCTTCCTGTCCACCACCGAGCGTGCCGGGTTGGGCAAGAACGCGTTCAACGACTGGCGCTGGCAGGCCGATGGCTCGCCGAATGCAGACTTCGCCTTCAACCAGCCGCACAACCAGGGCCGCGCCATCCTGCTGGCTGGGCGCAACTTCGGTTGCGGCTCCTCGCGCGAACATGCGCCATGGGCATTGACGGATCTGGGCCTGCAGGCGATTGTCAGCAGCGAGATCGCCGATATCTTCCGCAACAACTCGCTGAAGAATGGCCTGCTACCGATTGTGCTGGACGAAGCCGACGTGCAGGAGTTGATGCAGCACCCGGATGACGAGCTGACCGTGGATGTAGCGGCGCGTGAGCTGCGTACCTCCAGCGGCAAGGCATACAGCTTCCCGCTGGATGGTTTCTCGCAGACCTGTCTGCTGGAAGGCGTTGACCAGCTGGGCTGGCTGCTGGGCCGGGTGGATGAAATCGAGCGGTATGAGGCGGCGAAAGCGGCGTGACCGACCTCCCCTTCTCCCTCCGGGAGAAGGTGCCCCGTAGGGGCGGATGAGGGTAAGGGCGAAGCCTACTGCAGCCAAACAGCGCATGGCGCCCCCTACCCTCACCCCAACCCCTCTCCCGGAGGGAGAGGGGCTTTAGAAAAACAACAACAGCAACCGGAACCCCTACATGCAAGCCAATATCGTCGTACTGCCGGGTGACGGCATCGGTCCTGAAATCACCGCCGTCGCCGTCGACGTGCTCAAGGCCGTCGCCACCCGCTTCGGTCACAGCTTCAGCTTCAGCGAACACGACATCGGTGGCATTGCCATCGACAAGCACGGCGAGCCGCTGCCGGCCGCCACGCTGGAAGCCTGCAGCAAGGCCGATGCCGTGCTGCTGGGCGCCGTCGGTGGCCCCAAGTGGTCCGACCCCAATGCCAAGGTGCGCCCGGAACAAGGCCTGCTGGCCATCCGCAAGGCGCTGGGCCTGTTTGCCAACCTGCGCCCGGTACGCACCCATCCGGCCGCGCTCAACGCCTCGCCGATCAAGCCGGAACTGCTCAAGGACGTGGATTTCGTGGTGGTGCGCGAGCTCACCGGCGGCATCTACTTCGGCGACAAGACCCGTGACGCCGACAGCGCCAGCGACCTGTGCCGCTACACCGTGCTGGAAATCGAGCGCGTGCTGCGCAGCGCCTTCCGCCTGGCCCAGCAGCGCCGCGGCAAGCTGACCTCGGTGGACAAGGCCAACGTGCTGGAAACCTCGCGCCTGTGGCGCGACACCGCCGCCCGCATCGGCCGCGAAGAGTTCCCGGACGTGGAGCTGGAACACCAGCTGGTCGACTCCATGGCCATGCACCTGATCGCCAAGCCGCGTGTCTACGACGTGATCGTCACCGAGAACATGTTCGGCGACATCCTCACCGACGAGGCCTCGATGCTGGCCGGTTCGCTGGGCCTGCTGCCGTCGGCATCCCTGGGTGAACAGGGCAAGGTCGGCATCTACGAGCCCATCCATGGCTCGGCCCCGGACATCGCCGGCAAGGGCATTGCCAACCCCTACGCCACCATCCTCAGCGCGGCCATGCTGCTGCGCCATTCGCTGGGCCTGGAGGCCGAAGCCGCCGCCATCGAACAGGCGGTCACCGCAGCGCTGGATGGCGGCCACTTCACCGCCGACCTGGCCGCGCAAGGCCAGGCACTCAGCACCCGGCAAGCCGGTGCGGCCGTGCTTGCGCAGTTGAAATGAGGTAAATGGACGCGGCCTTTGGCCGCGTCTTTTTTTGCGGGCTGTTCCCGCCTGGTGGATACCACGCTGCTTTTTTTCTTGGACCTGTCTCCTATTGGACCCGTTCTTCAGGTCCCGCATTGAAAAGGAATGACCTTGAACTACCGTACCCCCGACGACTTCCTGGCCTATGTGGCCAAGCGCGACCCCAACCAATCCGAGTTCCTGCAGGCAGTCAAAGAGGTGGCCCACAGCCTGTGGCCCTTCCTGCAGCAGAACCCGAAATACACGCAATACGGGTTGCTGGAACGTCTGGTCGAGCCGGAGCGGGTCATCCAGTTCCGCGTCGCCTGGGCCGATGACAAGGGCCAGACCCACGTCAACCGCGCCTGGCGCGTGCAGCACAGCTCGGCGATCGGCCCGTTCAAGGGCGGCATGCGTTTCCACCCCTCGGTGAACCTGTCCATCCTCAAGTTCCTGGCCTTCGAGCAGACCTTCAAGAACGCACTGACCACCCTGCCGATGGGCGGTGGCAAGGGCGGCTCGGACTTCGACCCCAAGGGCAAGAGCGACGGCGAGGTGATGCGTTTCTGCCAGGCGCTGATGCTGGAGCTGTATCGCCACCTGGGCCCGGATACCGACGTGCCGGCCGGCGACATCGGCGTCGGCGCACGCGAGGTCGGCTTCATGGCCGGCATGATGAAGAAGCTCAGCAATGACGCCGCCTGCGTGTTCACCGGCAAGGGCCTGGCCTACGGTGGCAGCCTGATGCGGCCGGAAGCCACCGGCTTTGGCACGGTCTATTTCGTCGAGCAGATGCTGCACCACGCCAAGCGCCAGACCCATGGCGCTAAGGTGCTGGTCTCCGGCTCCGGCAATGTCGCCCAGTACGCGGCCATCAAGGCCAGCGAACTCGGCGCCAAGGTCCTGACCTTCTCCGACTCCGGCGGCACGCTGTACGCCCGCGATGGCTTCGACGAGCAGGCCCTGCAAGAGGTGATGGCGTTGAAGAACGAGCGCCGCGGCCGCCTGTCCGAACTGGGCGACGATGCCCGCTTCGAATTCCTCGCCGACCGCCGCCCCTGGCATATCCCGGCCGACATCGCCCTGCCCTGCGCCACCCAGAACGAGCTGGACGAAACCGATGCCCGCACCCTGGTCCACAACGGCGTGCTGTGCGTGGCCGAAGGCGCCAACATGCCGTCCACGCTGGAAGCGGTGGATGTGTTCCTGCAGGCCGGCACGCTGTATGCACCGGGCAAGGCCAGCAACGCCGGTGGCGTGGCAACGTCCGGCCTGGAAATGAGCCAGAACGCATTGCGCCTGTCTTGGCGCCATGCCGACGTCGACGAGCGCCTGCACGTGATCATGAAGGAGATCCACGCCAACTGCGTGCAGCATGGCGTGCGTGCCGATGGCAGCGTCAACTACGTGGACGGCGCCAACGTCGCCGGCTTCGTCAAGGTCGCCGACGCGATGCTGGCGCAGGGCCTGTATTAAGCCAGCCCTGCCCCCGCGATCCACGGGCATCGTATCCACGGGCGCCGCTGCCCTTGGATGCGATGCACCCACGCAATGCGTGCAGATGGGTGAGTACCACTGCACCGGGGCACGCCCATGAGACGCTGGCTGCGCAACGCGCCGGCTGCATGCCACAACATCGGGTCCAATGCGCACGGCCGTCTTCCGTGCCATGCGCAGATGCAGATGTCCATGTCGCTCATGTGTTTCCTTTGATGACGCTGCGCTGGCAACCCGCGCCATTCCGTTCTTACGTGTGAAACAAATCCGACGTACGCATCACCCATAGTCGACTCCCCCGATCAAAGGAGTGACGAGATGGGTTTCTCTGGCAACGACATCATTGCGTACTCGACGACAGATCCGCACCCTGCGGACCAGGAAGCCAGAGCCAACGATCTCTATGGCATCCAGATGATCGAATGTGGAGAGAACCGGTGCGTGCGGATAAAAACGCAATCGGGTCAACGATGGGCCACAGACTTTCTCTCGAACAGCCCTTTTGGCCTGAACACTCGCAGCGACGTGAGACGAGCATCGGTTGAAGCAATCGACGATTTCGGCGCACTGCACTCAAGCGTTGCGATGGCACGGACCGAAACCGCGATCGTCAACGAGATCACGCACAGACTGGTTCTCATGAAAACCGGAGATTCGCAGGCACGGATCTACCCGACCACACTTTCAGCCAACATCGCCACCTCCGCTGGCTTTGCCAGTTCGGCATTTGACGCGACCGCCGTAGTACATCCAAACGCACATGCAACGGTCCAGTTCGCACTGAAGGGAGCCTTCGCACCTGGCCGCATCATTACCAGCAGCAACACCATTGGCGTTGCGGGTTCTTTCGCAAAGAACACGCGACGACCGGTTGTCATCGTCGAAGATGGGCTCTACTCAATGGGCAACCATGCCGATTTCCAAGGCCTCTCCGACTATCTGAAGAACAATGCCAATGGCTGGCTGTGGCTGGATGATGCGCATTCGGTAGGTATGCAAGGGGATAACGGCAGAGGCAAAGCGATGCAATCACTTGCTTCTCATGAAGACCGCACGGTTGTAACCGGCTCCTTCGGCAAGGCCTTCGGCGCGGCGGGCGGATTCATGGTTGGACCACGAGGCTTCGTGGACGCGATGCTGCGGGAGTCCGTGTCGGATCGATTTTCCTGCAATCTCGACGTCTCCGCACAGGGAGCAATCCTCGCATCGATGAAGATCCTTGCCGACCCCGGCGAATACCGCCGCCTGAAGGAGGCACTGGCGGCCCGCTTGTCGTTGTTCGACGCGATGCTTGCAGAAGCGGGCATCCCTACTGAGCAAGCGGGGTCGACCATCGCGTTTCGTGTTGTTCCCTGCAGCGATGCTGCCAGCGCGATACAGATAGCGTCTACGTTGCTCGCCCAGCACTCCCTCATCACCACCCCGGTTTACTACCCGACCATAGCGCGAGGACGCGGTGCCATCCGGGTATCGCTGTCCGCCACCCACCGATTGGCAGACATACGCAAGCTGGCACAAGCCTTTACAACCTTGCTTGCCACGAACGACCCACCGGGGCCTGCGTGCCTGCAGGCGCAACGCCTTTCGCAGGAGACACCCGCATGATCACCCGCATCACCGCCGATCAGCTGAGCCCCCAGGCACTGGCAAGACACGGCGTGATCTGTCTGGAAGCCGACGATTCGCCCAGCCCGAACGACCTGTTGCGCCTGGCCACCCGTCTGGGTGAGCCCGTTGCCTTCCGCTTGGACAAATACCGCCCTGCGCACTATCCCGAACAGGTCACCCTGCTGGACAACCAGGGAGACGGGGTGACATCCGCGCCGCGCAGCTTCGGCGAGGGTTGGCATCAGGACAGTACCTACCTGGCCAAACCGCCGGCTTTCACCGTGCTCTGCGCGCTGCAGGTACCCGGCAAGGGCGGTGAAACCAGGTTCGCCGATACCCGCAGCGCATGGAACCGGCTGGATCCGGCGCTCAAGCACAAACTGCGACAACTGCAGTTGGAGCACAGTGTCCATGGCAGCTACCGCGTTGGCGAGGCGGACGTCGGCCGATCATTGGGCGAACTTATGGAGCGACTTCCCCGTGCAGTCCATCCTGTGGTCCAGCAACACCCCCGCGCAGGGGAGACGCTCTGTCTGTCACCGCTGTATGCGGAGCGGCAGGTTGCGGTTGCCCATGCTTCGCTTTACAAGCGGTTGATCCAGGACGTCACGCGCGAGGCCGTCAAGCACTGCTGGCAGGCGGGTCAGATACTGGCATGGGACAACAGGATCGTCATGCATGCAGCCTCAGGTTATGCAGGGCCACACCGGCGTTGCATGATGCGGGTTGTCGTCGCCGACACCTCGGCGACCTGACCATGACAGCTCGCATTGTTGCCATGGCAACCCATGTTGGCACCTCAAGAAATGAAACTGGGGCTGCCATTGAAACCCAGCTCGATGAAGTTGGCATGGCCGTTACCGTTGCCTTGACCGCGCTGTCACAGCTTCCTGCAGGTACATCGCTCAACTTCATCATATTTGCGTGTTCAGGCATTCGCCATGTATTTCCCAGTGCAGCCGCGAGGATCGCAAAAGCGCTACGGCAGAACTGCGTCACCTTCGACATCACTGCGGGCTGTACGAGTTTGGGCACTGCCGTACAACTCGCCTCGCGATTGGATGGCACTGGACTGGTCGTGGGCGCCGATAACCTGTCACGGACCATATCCCCCGACGATCCAGCCCACCGTCCCCTGCGCAGCTTTGCCGATGGTGCCGCCGCATTGGTGATATCGCACGACGCCGACCACGGCCACCGTATTCTTGCCGCGGCCGGGCAGACCCACCCTGCCTATATCGACGCCTATGCATCAACCATGGGGAAACTCCGGCGACAACTGCCCGATGCGCTCAAGGATTCGTTGCGCCAAACCCATGTAAGTTCATGGGCTTCCATCACCCGGACGCTTCTGCGCCATCTTCCGGGCACAACAGCACTACGCCTGTATGCCAACCAGGGCGACCAGATCGCCTTCGCACCGCTGGTGGAGGCGCTCAAACCATTGGCGGTGGACATCGTGCAGACCACGCATGGTCATGCGGGTGGTGCAGATCCATGGATCGGGCTGGCGCGCATTCCTCCGCCAGATGGTGGGGCGGCCGTCCTGCTGTCCAGCGGCATAGGCTTCCATTTCCATGGTGTCCTGCTGGGGGCCCTCTAGTGCGGACCGTGTTGCTTGGCACCGTTGCCAGCCTGCTGTCCGCGCTCACCGCACTGGTTGTGATCCGCGCCGGCGAATCCTCCCTCAGCCCGCTTTGGCTACTGCTCGCGCAGTATGTGGTGGGCCTGCTGATGTCGCCACCGCGCAGCTGGCCAAGTGCGCCGATTCGGCTCCATGCGATACGTCTTGTTTCCGGACTCTGGGCATTCGGTGCCTACTATTTCGCGCTCGCCCGTCCCGGCGCTTCGGCCATCGAGCTGTCGATGATCCTCAATGCCGCCCCGATACTGGTGACGTTCCATGTGACGCGGGACTACCGGGCGCGCGCAGGTTCGCTGCTGGCCTTTCTCGGCGTGGCCCTGACCCTGCGCCCCGGACTCGATGGACTGCCACTCGGCGCGTCACACCTCCTTGCGGCAACAGCGGCAGTTGCCTATGCGAGCTCCTTTGTCGTCCTGGGTGCACTGTCAGCTTCCGGAGAACGCGCCACCACGACCAATGGCCTCTACAACGCCTCCGCCGGGCTGGTGGTACTGTTGATCGTCCTGGTGATCAAGCCCAAATTGCCAGGCCAGATATGGCCGATACTGGCTGTAGGCTTCATGGCCGCCTTACGTATCCAGGTTATTACCGCCGCCGCCATCAGCTCCCGTGATTCTGCCATCGTATCGACGCTCACCAACCTTTCCTTTTTCTGGCTTGCCGTCAACGACGTTGTAGTGGGCAATACATACGACGCGGTCACATGGATGGGGCTGGCGCTGGTCGCAACCGGCATAGGTCTCACGCCCCTGCGCGGCACCAGGTAAGGCTGCACAGCCTTCCCCCTTGCGGCGGGCTCACGACAGCACCCGGTTGCGGCCCTCGCGTTTGGCACGGTAAAGCTGGCGATCGGCCGCCGCCAACAAGGTGCGCACTGTGTCCTGGCCAGGGCCCAACGCGGCCAGGCCAATGCTGGCGGTGATGACCAGTGCCGGGTCCACCTCCTCGCAGCGCAACCGTGCCACGCGCTGACCCAGCTCGCGCAGCTGTTGGGCTGCCTGCACCGGCTCGACGCCACGCAACACCACCAGGAACTCTTCGCCACCGTGGCGGGACACAAAATGCCCGCTACCCAGTTGCAGCAGGCCGGCCACGTCACGCAGCACCCGGTCACCGGCTTCGTGCCCATAGCGGTCGTTGATCTGCTTGAAGTGATCGATATCCAGCAACGCCACGGTCAATGGCGACTGGCACGCCAAGGCTTCACGTAGTGCCTGCTGCAGATGCTCATCGCCCGCACGTCGGTTGGGCAGGTTGGTCAGGGCATCATGCATGGCCTGGTGTTCCAGCCGCTGCAGCAGCACTTCACGCTCGGCACCGGCCTGTTCCAGCGCGCGGTTCTTCTCGCTCAACTCCTGCGTACGCGCGGTGATCTGCGTATTCAACAGCCGCTGCCTGCGTCGATAGCTGGCGGTGCGCCAGCTGACCAGCAGCAGCACCATACCGGCCAGGGCAAGTACCGCCAGCAGGATCACCCACGGCCGCTGCCAAAGCGGTGCGGCGACATGAAAAGACACCGAGGCTTCACCACCACGACCGGGGTTGTCCCAGTCCAGCGGCAGCGACATGGCCTGCACCCGCAAGCGGTAATTGCCGGCCGGCAGGTTGGTATATACCGCTTCGGTGCGGGTGCCGGCATCCACCCAATCCGTATCGAACCCTTCCAGCCGGTAGCGGTAGCGCATCTTGTCAGGCGCACGGAAACCCAAGCCTGCAAACGCCACGGCGACGCGCTCCACCTCCGATGGCAAGGCATAGCTGCCCTGCAGCAGCTGCGGATACCCGTCCACCACCACGTTCTCGATCACCACCGGCAACTTGCGCAGGCGGGCGTTGTTGTCCACCCGCTGCGGGTTCACCACCGCCAGACCGGCGCTGGTGGGCAGCAGCAGACTGCCAGCCCGGGTCATCCAGCCGGCCGGGGAGGAGGCGCCATTGGCCTGGCTGCTGGGCATGCCATCGGTATGGTCCAGCACCTGCACCGACAAGTGCGCGCGCGCACCCGCCGCCACCGCCATCAGGTCACTGCGGTCCAGCCGGAACACACCCAGATTGCTGGGCAGCCACAGATGCCCGGCCTTGTCGTCGATGATCCGGAACACCTTGTCACGCGGCAGGCCGTTGCGGTGATCGAACACCGCAAAGTCCAGGCCACGCTTGCGCAGCAGGCCATGGTCGCTGGCTATCCACAGGTCACCATTGTCGTCACCCAGGAAATCGAACACGTAGCGTGCTGGGATATCCTTGTCCGCCATCCAGGCCTGCAACCGCCCGTCCTGCCCCAGCATGGCCATGCCGCTGTCGGTCCCGATCCACAGCACCCCGGTACGATCCCGATAAAGGGTGTGCACCACCAACCCGGGCAGGCCTTCTTCCTGTCCGTAGTGGCGGAAATCAGCGCTGCCGTCGTAGCGGTACAGGCCATCGCTGCTGCCTATCCACAGGCTGCCATCGGCATCGAACAACAGCGCGCGCACCAGCGGCTGTACGGTCCCGGGCAGGCGGATCTGCTGCTTGATCCGCCCGTGAACATCGATATCGAAGACCCCCTGATTGTAGGTTCCCGCCCAGACGCCATCCCCGTGCAGGGCCAAGGCCAACACCGATGCATCGCGGCCCTTGCCCGGCAGCAGCCGCACCGGATGGATCTGCTCCCCCACCATCCGGTCCAGTCCCTCCGAATGACCAACCCATGCCGTGTCGTCCGTCCCTTCGATCACGGCACGGACGTACTCCGAGCCCAGGCCGTCCGCGCGGCCGATGCCACGGGCGGCGCCTTCGTCAACGCGGAACAAGCCATCGGTACTGCCTGCCCAGACCAGCCCTTCGCGATCGATCAACAGCGCAGGACTGACCTGGCCGGGAATGCTGATCGCCTCCACCTGCCCCCGATACAGCCGCTGCAGACGCCCTGCCGACAAGCTCAGCCACAGCCCTCCCTGCGCGTCCCGGCGAACCGCATCGACGCGTTCGCCCATCAGCAGGTGCTGCTGCCGACCATTGGCGTGAAAGTGATGGATGCCATCGTCGGCGGCGACGATCCAGCCCCCGGCAAGGTCGCTGACCATGTCACGCACGACCAGGGCACGGGCGGCCGGCCATTGCTGCAACCGGCCATCGCGCAACTGGTAGAGGCCCTCTTCGGTGCCCACCAGCAGGCTGCCATCGCCCGCCCAGCGCAGCGTGGTCACCGCTACCTCGGGCAATCCCAGCGCCCGCCCCTCGTCCAGCAGCTGACCATTGGGCTGCATGCGCAGCAGCCGGTCCTTGGAGCCGATCCACACGTTACCGGCAGCATCGCGGGCCATCGCGTTGATCGAAAGGTTGCGGGCATCATTGCCACCCAGCGCCTGCCAGTGGCCATTGCGATAGCGATAAATGCCATTGCTGACCGTTCCGAACAACATGCCGCCATTGGCCTCCGGCAAGATGCTCAGTACTCCGGACAGTTCCGCGCCGGGTGTGTTCTGGCGATCGAACACGGTGAAGCTGCGGCCGTTGAAGCGCACCACGCCTTCCCACGTACCCAGCCAGATGAAACCGTCACTGCCCTGCGCCACCGCTTGCACCAGGTTGTGCGGCAAGCCCTGCTCCATGCCCCAACCCGCCACGGTGTGACGTGCCGCCAGCGCGGGCCGGCTGATCGACAGCAAGCCCAGCAACAGCAGCAGGCACCCACCCACAACCGCCCGGATGGCAACCGACCGTCGCGCAGCGCTGTACCCCAGGCAGAGATGATGGCGTGTCGGCAAACCCGCCTCCCGCAGGTCGTGTCGGCCCCCGCGCCGACACGACCAATTTACCACCGTCCCAGCAAAGCCATCTTTTTCAGGTACCGCGCTGGAGGTGCCTATTCAGCTATCACGGACCTGCCTCGTCCGCGCGCACCCGGAACCAGGCCGCATACAGGGCCGGCAGGAATACCAGGGTCAGCACCGTACCGACGATAAGCCCGCCCATGATCGAGATCGCCATCGAGCCATAGAAGGCACTGCGCGACAGCGGGATCATCGCCAGCACTGCAGCAAGCGCAGTCAGTACGATCGGCCGGAAGCGGCGTACGGTGGCATCGATGATGGCGTGCCAGCGGTCATGGCCGGCATCGATGTCCTGCTGGATCTGGTCGATCAGGATCACCGAGTTGCGCATGATCATGCCGGCCAGGGCAATCGTGCCCAGCATCGCCACGAAGCCGAACGGCGCCTGGAACAACAGCAGGAACCAGGTCGCACCGATGATGCCCAGCGGTGCGGTGATGAACACCATCGCCGCCCGCGAGAAACTGCGCAGCTGCACCATCAGCAAGGTCGCCACCACCGCCAGGAACAGCGGCATGCCGGCCTTGATCGAGTCCTGGCCGCGCGCGGAGTCCTCCACCGTGCCGCCGGTTTCCAGCAGGTAGCCGCTGGGCAGGGCATCGCGGATCTCGCTCAAGGTCGGCACGATCTGTTCGACCACGCCCACCGGCAGCATGCTGTCGCCGATATCGGCGCGCACGGTGACGGTTGGCAGACGGTCGCGGTGCCAGATGATGCCGTCCTCGAAGGCATATTCCAGCTTGGCCACCTGCGACAGCGATACCGATTTGCCGTTGGCGGTCGGGATGGCCAGGCTGCCGAGCATGTCCAGACGCGCACGCTCGTCATCCGGGCCACGCAGCAGCATGCCGATCGGGCGATTGCCTTCGCGGTAGGTGCTCACGCTCATTCCCGACAGCGAGCTGGTCAGGAACTGTGCGATCTGCGCACTGCTCACGCCCAGTACGCGGGCACGGTCCTGGTCCACGACCAGCCGCACCACCTTGCTCGGCTCGCTCCAGTTGAGGTTGACGTTGGTGGTGTGCGGGTTCTGCCGCACCTTCTCCGCCACCTGCGCGGCAATGGCCTGCACCCGCTCGATATGCTCGCCGGATATACGGAACTGCACCGGATAGCCAACCGGCGGGCCGTTCTCCAGCCGGGTCACGCGCAGCTGCACATCCGCGAACTTCGGCACCACTTCCTTCAACAACCAATCACGCAGCTCCTCGCGCGCCTTGGTGTCCTGCGCCAGCACCACGTACTGGGCAAAGTTGGTGGCTGGCAGCTGCTGGTCCAGCGGCAGGTAGAAGCGCGGCGAACCGTTGCCGACGTAGCCGACAAAGTTGGCTACACCCTTGTGGCCCTTGATCAACGCCTCGAACTTCTCGGCCTGGGCCTGGGTAGCGGTCAGCGATGCGCCTTCGGCCAGTTCGATATCCACCATCAGCTCTGGCCGGGTTGAATCCGGGAAGAACTGCTGCGGCACGAAGCGGAAGATAACCAGCGAGAACACGAACAGCCCTGCCGTGGCCAGGATCACCAGCCAGCGGCGGCGCAGGCAGGCATCCAGGAACACGCGGAAGCGCTGGTAGAACGCGCTCTTGTACGGGTCATGGTCGTGCGCCAGTTCCTTGGGCTTGACCAGGTTGGCCAAGGCCGGATTGCGGTCGGCCCAACGCAGCCGCAGCGCACGCCAGCGCCCGGCGATGCTGCCCGGCTTGGGCGGCTGCGGGTTGTGCAGGTCAGGCAGCATCTTGTCGCCGAGGTAGGGAATGAACAGCACCGCGGCGATCCACGACACCACCAGCGCGATGGTCACCACCTGGAACAGCGAGCGCGTGTATTCACCGGTACTGGATGCAGCCGTGGCAATCGGCAGGAAGCCAGCGGCGGTAATCAGCGTACCGGTCAACATCGGGAAGGCAGTGGATGTCCAGGCAAAACTGGCCGCGCGCAGACGGTCATAGCCCTGCTCCATCTTGGTGGCCATCATCTCCACCGCGATGATCGCGTCATCCACCAATAGACCCAGCGCCAGCACCAGGGCACCCAACGAAATCTTGTGCAGGCCAATGTCGAACTGATGCATGACGAAGAAGGTCATCGCCAACACCAGCGGGATCGACACCGCCACCACCAGGCCGGTGCGCCAGCCCAGCGAGAAGAAGCTCACCAGCAGCACGATCACCACCGCCTCGGTCAGCACCTTGACGAACTCACCCACCGATTCCTTCACCGCATGCGGCTGGTCGGAAACCTTGCGCAGCTGCATGCCGGCCGGCAGCGTCTTCTGCAGTTGCTCGAACTCGCTGTCCAGGGTCTTGCCAAGCTTGAGGATGTCACCGCCATTCTTCATCGCCACGGCAATGCCGATGGCGTCCTCGCCCATGAAACGCATCTTGGCCGAAGCCGGGTCGGCGAAGCCGCGCTTCACCTCGGCGATATCGCCCAGGCGCACGCTGCGATCACCGGTCTGGATCGGGAAATTGCGGATGTCCTCGACCGAGGTGAACTGGCCGGTCACACGCAGCTGCACGCGATCGGTCGGGGTCTCGAACCAGCTGGCCGGGGCCACCGCATTCTGCTGCGCCAGCGCCTGCTGCACCTGCTGCATCGACACGCCCAGCGTCGCCAGCTTGGTGTTGGACAGCTGGATCCATACCTTCTCGTCCTGCAGGCCAATCAGGTCCACCTTGCCCACGTCATCCACGCGCTGCAGCTGCAGCTGGATGCGGTCGGCATAGTCGCGCATCAGCGCATAGTCGAAGCCCTTGCCGGTCAGCGCATAGATATTGCCGAAGGTGTCGCCGAATTCATCGTTGAAGAACGGCCCGATCACTTCGGCCGGCAACTGCGAATGGATGTCGCCGACCTTCTTGCGCACCTGGTAGAACAGCTCGGGCACGTCCTTGGAGCGCATTGAATCGCGCGCCATGAAGATCACCTGCGACTCGCCCGGGCGCGAATAAGCCTGGATGAACTCGAACTGCCCGGTGTTCATCAGTGCCTTCTCAATCGGCTCGGTGACCTGCTTGGACACCTGCTCGGCGGTGGCACCGGGCCACATGGTCTGCACCACCATCGCCTTGAAGGTGAACGGAGGGTCTTCGGACTGCCCCAGGTGCTTGTACGACCAGGCGCCAATGATCGCCATCGCGATCATCATGAACAGCACCAGCGGGCGGTTACCGAGCGCCCATTCGGAGAGATTGAAGCGCTTCACGCCTCACTCCCCTTTCCAGCGCGGAGCCAGCGCCGCTCGGCATTACCGCGAGCATCAGCCCCCATCCCGTCCCCTTCCCCTGCAGGGGGAAGGGCTGAGGTGTCCCACATACAAGATTTCGACAGGCTCATCGCGAGCCCTCCGACGCAGCCTTCTTCGGTGCGCCAAGTTCAATGGGCCTGTTGCTCCTGTCCACGGCAGTCACCGGCTGACCTTCGCGCAGCAGATGGCCGCCAGCGGCAACCACCCAATCTTCAGCCTTCAGACCCTGCAGCACCGGCACGCTTTCCGGGCCGTAGGTGCCCAGCGTCACCGCCCGCGCCTGCAGCTTGCCATCGGCCGGGTTCACCACCCACACGCTGGCCTGCTGCGGCTGCTTGCCAACCTGCACCGCCGCCAACGGCACGCTCATCGCTCCGTTCTTGCCGTGGGCGATAAAGACCCGGGCGCTCTGCCCCAGTTCCACCGCGTCCAGCGCATCGGCGGCCAGGCTGACCCGGGCGGCATAGGTGCGGGCCTGCGGATCGGCGGCCGCGGCGATCTCGCGGATGCTGCCGCCCAGGCGCTTGCCCTGCTGGTTCCACAACTCGACCTCGACCGCCTGGCCAACACTGAAATCGCGGATCGCACTTTCCGGCAAGGCAATGGCCACTTCGCGCGCGCCGTCGGCGGCCAGCGTATAGATGGTCTGGCCGGCGGCCACCACCTGCCCGGCTTCGGCCTCGCGGCTGGCGATCAGGCCGCCTTCCGGGGCAAGCAGCCGGGAATAGGCCGCCTGGTTGCGCGCCACGTCCAGATTGGCCCGCGCCGCATCGGCCTGGCCCTGCGCGGCCTTCAAGGCCGCAGTCTGCGCATCCAGCGCCGACTGGCTGACCAGTTGCTGGCTGGCCAGGGCGTGGTAGCGCTTGTGCTCGTCGCGGGCACGGACCAGATCGGCCTCGGCGGCGGCGTATTGCGCCTGTGCCGCGCGTGCCTGCAGGCTGTAATCGGCCACATCGAGCTGGGCCAGCAACTGGCCCTTGTCCACCCGCTGGCCGGCATCCACCTCACGCCGCAGCAGCTTGCCCCCGACCCGGAAGGACAACGCGGTTTCTTCACGGGCGCGCACCTCGCCCGGATAGGCGCTGACAGTCACATCGTCGTTACCGCCAGGGTGTACAACCAATACCGGCATTGCTGGCACCGGGGCAGGTTCGGTTTTTCCACAGGCAGCAAGCACGGCAAGCAGGACACTGCCGCCAATCCATCGCAGGTTGTTCATGGGTACGGTCGCATTGCAAGGTGAGGGGAATGGCGTATTTCGTCGCCATTACTAAACGCCGCGGTATAGTATAAATATCAAACCATCTGGTCTAGTATTAGCCGATGCCTTCGAAAACACTTTCCCCTGCTGCCGCCAAACCTGCGCCGCGCAATGCTGGCCCCGGTCGTCCCAAGGACCTGGGCAAGCGCGCGGCCATCCTGGAGGCGGCCAAGGAGATGTTCATCGAGCTGGGGTTCAATGGCGTCAGCATGGACGGCATTGCCGCCCGTGCCGGTGTGTCCAAACTCACCGTATACAGCCATTTTGGTGACAAGGAGACCTTGTTCACCGAGGCGATCCAGGCCAAATGCGTGGAAATGATGCCCGACGAGCTGTTTGTCACCGACAGTGAGGGGCCGCTGCGCAGCCAGTTGCTGGGTATTGGCCATGCGTTCTTCACGCTGATCAGCAGCGACGCCGCCATCGCCACCCAGCGCATGATGATGACCCCGGACACCGATGACCGGATCCGCCAGATGTTCTGGCAGGCCGGCCCCGCGCGTACCGAGACCGCCCTGTCTGACTTCCTCGCGGCCCGCGTGGCCAGGGGCGAACTGGTGGTGTCCGATACCGCCCTGGCCGCCCGTCAGTTCTTCTGCCTGATCAAGGGTGAGCTGCATACGCATATGATGTGTGGCCTGTGCGCTGCACCGGACGCCCTGGACGCCGACGCCCATATCGCCGCCAGCGTGGATTTTTTCGTGCGCGCCTATGAGCCCCGCCGGAAAGCTGAATGAACCGGAGGTGCGAGTGACTTCCGGCACTGCGGCTGTCCTTGGGGCCACGGCGATGCTTGGCCCGTACTTTGCGCGCCCCAACCGGTAAAATGACCGGCCTACTGCGCCCGAATCGATGAGTTTTCCATGACGATCAATTTTTCCCACGCCCGCGAAATGATGGTTGAACAGCAGATCCGTCCCTGGGACGTGCTGGAAGTTCGCGTGCTGGACGTGCTGGCCCGCCTGCCGCGCGAGGCGTTTGTCGCCGAAGCCAACCGCGCCCTGGCCTATGCCGATATCGAGCTGCCGCTGGGCCATGGCCAGAAGATGATGAAGCCGGTCATCGAAGGCCGCACCCTGCAGGCGCTGGATCTGCAGCCCACCGACGAAGTGCTGGAAATCGGCACCGGCAGCGGCTTCCTGAGCGCCTGCATCGGCGAGCTGGCGCGCGAAGTGCTGAGCCTGGAAATCCAGCCGGAGCTGGCCGAGCGCGCCCGCCAGAACCTGGATGGCGCCAAGCTGGGCAGCAACGTCCGCATCGAAGTGGCCGACGCCCTGGACTGGCAGAGCCAGCGCCAGTTCGATGCCATCTGCATCACCGGCGCGGTGGAAACCGTACCGGTCCAGTTCCTCAAGATGCTGCGCCCGGGCGGCCGCCTGTTCGCCATCACCGGCACCTCGCCGGTCATGGAAGCGGTGCTGGTCAAGGCTGACGGCAGCGTCGAATCGCTGTTTGAAACCGACCTCGACTACCTGCAGGGCGCCGCCCCCGCAGCGCAGTTCCAACTCTGAAAACGTCCAAGGAAGCCGCAATGATCCGCCGATCCCTCACCTTTGCGCTGGCAGTCGCACTTGCTCCGCTGACCTCCCATGCCGCCGACCTGCTGCAGGTCTACGAAATGGCCCGCAACGGTGACACCCAGCTGGCCGTGGCCGAGTCACAGCGGCTGTACAACAAGGAAGGCCAGGTGCAGGCGCGCGCGGCCCTGCTGCCGCAGATCGGCGGCGAGGCGTCCTTGAACCGTACCCGCACCAAGTACGACGACATCAGCGGCAGCTCCACCTCCAAGACCCGCAGCTACGGCATCAACGGCAGCCAGACCCTGTTCAATTGGAGCCAGTTCGCCAACCTGCGCGCCCAGCGTGATCTCAGCAAGGCAGCCGATTTCAACCTGGATTCGGCCAACGACGAACTGGTGGTGCGCACCGCGACCATCTATTTCAACGTATTGATCGGCATTGAATCGCTGGTCGCCGCGGAAACCAACGAAGCCGCGGCCAAGAAGCAGTTCGACTATGCCGACAAGCGCCTGGAGGTCGGTCTTGCACCGATCACCGACGTGCATGAAGCCCGCGCCCAGTACGACCAGGCCCGTGCCAACACCATCCAGACCCGCAACGTACTGGAAGACGCCTACCAGGCGCTGACCGAACTCACCGGCCAGCCGGTGCGCGACCTGCGCGGCCTGCCGGTGGACTTCCGCCCGGAAGTGCCGGCCAATCGCGCCAATGTCGACCAGCTTGTGGCCGACGCGGTGTCGCGCAACCCGACGCTGAGGGCGCAGGAAATGCAGGTCAGCGCCGCCGAATCGAACGTCTCGGCAGCACGCGGCGGCCATTACCCGACCCTGTCATTGGGCGGCAGCTGGGGCAAGAGCGCGCGTTGGGGTGACAGCACCGGCAGCGGCACTGCGGTCCCCGATGCCACCACCAACTCGATCGGCCTGACCCTGAACGTGCCGATCTTCGCCGGCGGCGCCACCCAATCCGGTGTACGTCAGGCGCTGGCCAATCGCGACATCGCCCAGGACACCTTCGAGCAGCAGAAGCGCGCCGTTGACCGCAACACCCGCAATGCCTACCAGGCCCTGGTAGCCGGCATCAGCGAAGTGGAAGCCCGCCGCCTGACCGTGGTTTCGGCTCAGAGCGCCTACGACGCCTCGCAGGTCGGCCTGGAAGTCGGCACCCGCACCGTGCTGGACGTGGTACAGAACCAGAAGACCCTGTTCCAAGCACAGCTGGACTATGCACAGTCGCGTTACAAGTTCCTGCAGGCACGCCTGGAGTTGAGTCAGGCCATCGGCGACCTGGAGATCAACGAAGTACAGGACATCAACCGCCTGCTCACCGCTGACGCCGCCGCCAAGCTGCAGTCCAACCCGGTCCAGTAACCAGAAAAGCACGATGGATGAGAGAAAAAAGCGGGCGCAAGCCCGCTTTTTTCATTTAAATCGAGGGCCGTACGTGCGGTCGAGCCCAGCGCTGACCAAAGAAAGCAGCCAGACCGGTCAACTCTGGCAACTCCGCCGCGCCTCAGTGCGCGGCAGGCGGCAAGCGCGGCAGGATCAAGGCCACCGTACGCTCCAGCGCGCCCCGCCCATTGGCGACCAGCGCGCGGCCGATGGCAATCATCTGCTCGCGCAGCACATCGTTGTCCAGCAACAGTTCCACTGCCTGCCCGACCTCCGCGGCATCGGCACAGATGCGCAGCGCGCCGGCTTCGTTCATGCGCCGGGAAATCTCTGAAAAGTTATGCAGGTGCGGCCCGGTGACCGCCGCGGTACCCATCGCTGCCGGTTCCAGCAGGTTGTGCCCGCCGATCGGCTGCAGGCTGCCGCCGACAAAGGCCACCTGGGCGCAGGCATAGAAGCCCATCAACTCGCCCAGCGTGTCGATCACGAATACCTGCGTGTCGGCCTGCGGCCATTGCTGCAGTTTGCGGGTCGCCACCCGCCAGCCCTGCTCACGCACCAGTGCCTCTACCTTGGCAAAGCGCTCCGGGTGCCGCGGCGCCCACAGCAACAAGGCCTGCGGGTGCCGTTGCAGCAACGCGGCCTGCATGTCCACCACGGCCTGTTCTTCGCCCTCGTGCGTGCTGGCGGCAATCCACACCGGCCGGCCGGCGGCCACGTGCTGCGCAAAACCCGCCAGCATCGGTGCCGGATCGGGTGGATGCATGTCGAACTTCAGGTTGCCCAGCGCCAGCACCTGATCCGGCCGCGCGCCCAGCTCAACGAAACGCTGCGCATCCTCCTGCGACTGCGCGGCCACGCAGGTCACCGTGCGCAGGGCACGGCCGACCAGCGCACGCAGCAACCGGTAACCCTTGAGCGAACGTGCCGACAGCCGCGCATTGAGGATGTACACCGGGATGCCGCGATCGCGGCAACCAAACAGCATGTTGGGCCACAACTCGGTTTCCAGGATCAGCGCCAGATTGGGCTTGAAATGACCCAGGAAACGGTTGACCGCGCCAGGTACGTCATAAGGCAGATAGACATGGTCCACCGCCTCGCCCCACAAGGCACGCACCCGTTGTGAGCCGGTCGGAGTGATGGTGGTGATGACCCAGCGCAGGTCCGGCCGTTGCGCACGCAAGGTGTTCACCAACGCTGCGGCGGCGTTGACCTCGCCCACCGATACGGCATGCAGCCACACATAGGTGCGGCCGTCGGCAGGTGGATAGGAGGCATAGCGCTCGTCCCAGCGCCGGAAGTATTCACGCACGCGAAAACCACGCCACACCAGGTGGTAGACCGTGATCGGCAACAACAGGTAAAGCACGGCCGAGTACAGGCCACGCAGCAGACGTTCGACTGGATCCTTGCGCATCGACGAAGGATACGGGAGAACGCCTGGAACAGGCGACAACGGCCGCCCACGCGGCACCCGGGCCGCGGACCCGCAGCCCCCAGAACCGGCAACCTTCTGCCCGCATCTACGGCAGGCAAAGCCCACAGGTCACGCGGCGAAATTCGCGCTGGCTTAGAATTGCCGCATGTCCGATTCACCTACCACCGCAACCCGGCCATCACTGTGGCAACCGCGTCATTGGCCCACCTTTGCCTGGCTGGGCGTGGCCATGCTGGCCGCGCGCCTGCCGTGGACATTGCAGCGCGCCCTGGGCCGCGGACTGGGATGGCTGGCGCTGCACCTGGCCCGCAGCCGTCGCCATGCGGCGGAAGTAAACCTCAGGCTCTGTTTCCCCGAACAGGACGAAGCCTGGCGCCAGCGCCTGCTGCGTGACAGTTTTGATGCGCTGGGAGTGGGCGTGTTCGAGTTTGCCCGTGCCTGGTGGGGCAGCATCGATGTGATCCGACCGCAGGTGCAATGGGAGGGGCTGGAGCACCTGAAGGTCCTGCAGGCCGAAGGCCGCGGGGTGCTGCTGGTGTCAGGCCACTTCATGACACTGGAGATGTGCGGTCGCCTGCTCTGCGACCACGTGCCGTTGGCCGGCATGTACCGCCGGTACCGCAACCCGGTGATGGAATGGGCGGTCAAGAGCGGCCGCCTGAAGTACGCAAGTGCGATGTTCGCCAACGAGGACATCCGTGCCACCGTGCGCCACCTCAAGAAAGGCGGCTTCCTCTGGTATGCACCGGACCAGGACATGCGCGGCAAGGACTCGGTATTCGTCCCGTTCTTCGGCATGCCTGCCTCGACCATCACCGCGACCCACCAGTTCGCACGCATGACCGGCTGTGCCGTGGTGCCTTACTTCCACCGTCGCGAAGGCAGCCGTTATGTGCTGAAGATCGCGCCACCGCTGCCGGACTTCCCCACCGACGACGCCGTGGCCGACACCGCCCAGGTCAATGCCGCCATTGAACAGATGGTGCGTGAGGCCCCCAGCCAATACCTGTGGATCCACCGACGTTTCAAGCGCCAGCCGGAAGGACGCAGCAACTTCTACGCGAAGGGCGGGTAATCACTGCCGCCGTGCAGCCCGCTGCGCGCGGCTGCAAACGGGCGTATGCCGTGGCTCGTCATTCCCAGCCACGGCTCCCTTGGTTGTCCGGCTCTTCGGCCAGCAGTGCACCGGCGTACAGGGCCGCCAGCAGGATCGTCAGCCCACCCCAGAAGGCCGAATAGAAGGCCAGGTGGGTGTTGAACGGAAACACCGTCACCAACAGCGCCACCGCGGCGGGCCGCGCCCGGTCGCGTGCCGCCGGCGCGGCAAATGCCCATGCGCGCAGCGCCATGGCCGCGCCTGCCAGCCACAACAGCAACCCCAGCACACCGGTTTCAGCCAGGATTTCCAGCACGATCTGATGTGCGTGCAGTGCCGGCCCCTCTCCCCAGGAAGGCGCCTGTTGCGGCGCGGGGTCACAGTCAGGATAGGCCTCACGGAAGCCGCGCGCACCCACGCCATTGACCGGGTGCTCGCGCACCATGCACAAGGCCGCACCCCAGATCTGGCTGCGCCCGGACAATGCTGCATTTACCCCGCCGCTGTCCCCCGACAATGCCAGCGTGGTACGCGCCACCCGCTCGCGTACCTGCGGTGACACCCCGGCCAGCGCAGCCGTACCCAACACCCCGACCAACAGGGTCAGGACCAGGCCCTTGGCCCCGATCAGCCGCCAACCGGACAGCAGCAACACCAGCGCATAGGTGATCAGCGAAGCGCGTGAGCCGGCCAACACCAGCACCACACCGACGACGGCCGCAGCCAGGAACCAGCCCAGCCGTCCCCAGCGATAACCGACAAAGAACAGCAGGAAAGGCGAAATACTCGCCAGCACCTGACCCAACTTGAGATTGCAGGGGCCGAAAATGCCGGCCAGACGATCAACCTGCGCCATCTCCTGCGGGCTGCACAGCCCATGTCCGCTGATCAGCCACTTCAGCTGGTCCAACGACCAGAACAACGGACTGGTGCCGCCCAACCCCTGGGCCAGGGCATCAAGTGTCCACAGCGCAGCCACCAATGCCAGGCCGACAAAGGTGGTGCCACGCCGCTGCGGTGTGGCCACGGCGATCGCCACCAGCCACATGAAAGGCAGGTAGCGCAGGCCGCCGGCCACCTTGCTCCAGGCCCGTCCCGGATCGGCGGCATCCAGCGCCGAAAGCAGCTGCGGCAACCAGTAGGCAAAGAACAGCACCGTGGTCAGCGCCCATGCCGGCACGCTCAACAGCGGGCCAATGCCGCCGCGCAGGCGCAGCATCAGCAAGCGCACGATGGTAAACAAGGCGCCCAGCACCAGTACCGCCTCGGCGATGCCAGGCAGGGGCCACAGGGCGACGTAGGCGATTACCCATACTGGCGCCCAGCGGCCTGCCAGACCGGCATCCTTCACAATCGGGCGGTCAACCAACGAGTTCTGCATAGACATCCAGGGTGGCGCGCTGCATCGCCTGCAAAGTGAAGGGGATACGGTGCGGCAAAGGCGGGGGATCGTGCAACAGCAGCGCAGCCCGCTGCGCCAGCACGCTGGCCTGGCCCAGCGGTAAGGCGCCGGAAGGTTGCAACTGAGCAAGCAACTCCCCTACCCCGCCGTGGTCCCAGCCCAGTACCGGGCGACCTACCGACAGTGCCTCCAGCACGGTGCGGCCGAAGGCCTCGGGCTTGTCGGACAGTTGCAGCACCAGATCGCTGGCCGCGTAGGCTTCGGCAATACGGCTGGTGGGCTCGGTGACCAACAACCGCTCCGCCACCCCCAGGCCTTGCGCCAGGGCTTCAAGCTCGCCGACATAAGCCTCCCGCCCCGGCTCGCGCGCACCCGGCAGCCACAGCAGCGCCTGCTGACCAACCAGTTGCAGGTCCGCCAGCAGCTGGATGGCATGCGCATGCCCTTTCAGGCGGGTGCCGCGCCCAGGCAGCAGCAACAGCGGGGCATCGCCAGCCAAGCCGGGGTAGCGTGCCGCCACCGCCAGCCGTGCCCGCCGGTCACTGCGGGCAACCCGGGGAAACTGCTGCACATCCACCCCGCGCGGAATCACCCGCAGCTTGCCCGGATCGGTGGTGGGGTAGTGCCGCAGCAGATAGTCGTGCACCGTCTGCGAAACGCAGATCACCCGCTCACCACTGGCCATGATGCCGCTGTAACGCCCCGGCGAGTTCAGCCCATGCATGGTGGTGAGCCAATGCGGACGCGTGCCTGCCGGCATGCCGCGCAACGCATACCAGCCCAGCCAGGCAGGCAGGCGCGAACGGGCATGCACGATATCGGCGCCGGTGTCGGTGAACAGCTGCCGCAGTGACGCCACATGGCGCAGGGTCAACAGCGACTTGCGACCGATATCCAGGGTCAGGTGCTCGGCCCCGCTGTCCAGCAGGGCTTGCACCAAGCGGCCGCCAGCCGACACCACGATGGCGCGGTGGCCTGCGGCGACCAGCGCACGGGCGATTTCCAGGGTTGAGCGCTCCACACCGCCGGAGTGCAGCGCGGGCAGCAACTGCACCACAGTCAGGCGGCGCATCGTCGTGCTCAGTCGACCAGCACGAACACCGAGCCGCAATACGGGCACGCGGCCTCGCCATTGGGCTCATTCTCGATCGGCAGATAGACGCGCGGATGCGAGTTCCACAACGCCATTTCCGGCGTCGGGCAGCTCAGCGGCAGGTCGGCGCGATGCACGTTGTAGCGCTTCTCGGCATTGGCGGGCGCGTTGGCGGTATGGCTCATGGCGTCATTCACAATAAAAGCAGGACCTGCCAATTCTAGCAGCGACCGGCGCCGCTGCGGCTGCGCCCGCACCGCCCTGCCCCTCAGCGCCCCGCAGCGGCAACGGGCAGTTCCTGCAGGCGGCCACCTGCCTGCATTGCCAGCACCCTGTCGGCGCTGGCCGCGCTCCCAAGCCGTTGCGAAAGAATCAGCCGGGTCATGCGCAACTGCCCAAGCATGGCCACAACCTGGCGTTCACCCTCGGCATCCAGGTGGCAGGTCGCCTCGTCCAGCAGCAACAGGCCCGCCTGCCGGTACAGCGCCCGTGCCAACAGCAGCCGCTGACGCTGCCCGGCGGACAGACCATCGCCCATTTCATCGACCAACGCGTGGTAGCCCATGGCCCCGGCGACGATATCCTCATGCAGGCCCGCCAGGCGTGCCGCCGCTTCAATCCTGGGCAGGTCGGCGATCGGCTCGAAGAAGCCGATGTTGTCGGCAATACTGCCTGCGAACAATGCGTCATCCTGCATCACCACCGCACTCAGCCTGCGCAGTTCGCGGGGCGTCAGTTCCCTGCCATCGATACGGATGCTGCCGCTGGTGGGCTGCAGCAGACCAAGCAACAACTTCAGCAGGGTAGTCTTGCCACATGCGGAAACACCGACAATGGCCAGTGACTCACCGGCCTGGATGCTGAAACTGCAATCCCTCAGCACCCAGGCCGCAGTACTGCCATGGCGGAATGACAGGTTTTCCACTTCCAGCCGCAGCGCGCCAGCGGCCAACGGCAGCGGCAGGTTGCTGGCCTCCGGCGTTGCCAGCATGAGCTCGGCAACATGCGCAACCTGCAGTCGCGCAAGCCGCAGCTGCAATCCGGTATCGATCAGTGCCGCCATGCGTGTGGTGAATTGATCCTTGTACGCCAGATAGGCAATCAGCATGCCCAATGAAAGTATCTGCTCCATTACCAGCGAGGCACCGATCCAGATCGCCACGATGCATTCGAGCCCCCGCAACAACTGGCCCGCGCCACTGCATCCCAGTTCCAACCGTGCCAGCAGCGTCTGCGCGTTGCTGGCCTCGGCAAGCAGGTTGCCGTGCATGCTGCGTCGCTGCGCCTCCTTGCCTGCAAGTTTCAGGCTGCGCATCCCGCGCAACAACTCCAGTTCATGTGCATGCGCACAGGCTTCTGCCGCCAGCTGCCGACGGCGCCCTTCCTGCTGCCGCCGCCCCGTCAGGCCGCGCACCAGCCCATACAGCAGCATCGCCACCACACTTACCAGTGCCAATGCCCAGCTGTAGAGCAGCATCAACACCAACGCGGCCAGCGCCATCATCGCGTCGACCAGCACACCGATGCAGCGCCCACCCAGCAGGCGCTGGATATCCCGCGCTGCCACCAGCATCGACTGCAGCTGCGCCAGCCGCCGCCCTTCGAAGAAGCGCATGGGTAGCCCGAGCAACTGTCCGAACACGTTGTTCATCCACTGCAACCCGACGCGCGCGCCCAGATACTGGACGATGGCGTCCCGCAGGATGCCAATGCCGATCTGCAGCAGCAGGACCAGGCCAAAACCCAGGCCCAGCAGGGTCAACAGCTCACGATCCGACGACAGCAGCACCTTGTCGACCACCCACTGCAACAGCAGCGGCGACAACAGCAGGGTCACCTGCAGCAACAAGGACAACACGCCGATCTGGGCAAGCAATGCCCGCAGGCCTGGCACCGCGCCGATCAATTGCCGCAGGCCCAGCCTGGGCAATGCCGGACGCGGCGGGAATTCGTGGAGGGCATGCAGCTCCACGGCGACACCGGAAAAGTGTTGGGCGATCTCGTTCAAACCCAGCCGGCGTTCACCCGTTGCCGGATCAAGCACGGTGGCCACGCCGCCTTCCAGCTTTGCCAGTACGACGAAGTGTTGCAGTTGCCAATGCAGGACACAGGGCAATGCCAGTTGCCCCAGCGCCTCGAGCGGCAGGTTCACCACCCGTGCCGCCAGGCCCAGGTGCCCGGCCACGTCCACCAGTTGCGCGGGGTCGCCTTTGTTCGCGGCGGGAAAGGAAAGCCGCAACTCGACCAACCGCACCCGCACGCCATAGGCCGACGCCACCGTTGCCACCGCAGCCAAACCACTTTCACCGACATCCGACGACGCCACCAGTTGCATCGTCAGGGGCTTCTGCTCATACATGCGAAACCCCGCCGTCAAACGCCCTGACCCGACCCATGGGCCGACCTGACCCACACAATGGAGTCGTACACATCAAGCACCATGCAGCCTGCGCCAGCCGCGCTGCAACGGTTCCAACACCCACTCGATCACGCGCCTGCGCTCGCCAAGCAGGTCGGCATCCAGCCGCATGCCAGGCTTCAATGTCGTCGCAGCGCCGGTCATCGGCCACGACTGCTGTGCCAACTCGACCGTCACCCGGTAGAACGGCCCACCGGCCTTCACCGTGCCGGTCAACTGCAACAATTCCGCTTCAGCCAACGCGGCCTTGCCGATACTGACCACCACCCCGGCCTGATGGCCATATTGCTGATAGGGGAATGCTGCATACCGCAGCTGCACGGTGTCGCCCGGCGCCATGGCACCGATCGCGGCCCCCGGGACCAGCAACTCCGCTTCAAGACGTCCATCCCCAGGCAATACACTCATCAGCAGTTGCCCGGCCCGGATCGACTGGCCGGCCTTCACCACCTGACTGCTGAGCACGCCATCCACCGGCGCTTTGATCACCACGCTGTCTCGCCCCGCGACCTGGGCCGGCCACATCGCCGCATCGGGCGCACGCTCGTGCGCTTCGGAGCCATGGTTGCCGGCGGCGCTGCGTCCTGAACTTTCCATCCGCGCGATCCGCTGCCGCACCTGCGCAGCCTGGCGGTGCAGCGCCTGCACCTGTGCAGCACGATCCAGCACCTGCGATTGCTGCAGATCAAGCTGTACCCTGCTCACATACCCCAGTTGGGCAAACTGCCTGTACCGTGCATGCATGTCCCTGGCCAGGCGCAGCTGCCGTCCCCGCGTCCCCTGCTCCGCCTCGATCTGGGCCAGCTCTGTACGTGCATCCAGCAGTTGCCTCGCAAGCGCATCCACCACTGCTGGATCGGGCGCGACAAGCGGCGATATGCCTTCAACAATGGCCAGCGCTTTCTGCGCAACGGCATCGGCACCATCAACCGCCGCCACTGACACCCGCAATGGCTCGATCTGCAGCAGTGCGTCGCCCGCAGTGACATGCTCCCCGTCAGCGGCACCCACCCACTTCACCCGCCCTGCCAGCGGCGCTGCCAACGCCGCCGCGCCCTGCACCGGCACCAGCCGACCCTCAACCGAATGGCGCTGGGTGTAGGAGCAGGCAAACACGAGTGCAATAAATGCTGCAGCGAAGAGAACTGTAACTGCAGTTGATGCAAACAGAAGACGCGGCGGTGCCACGAGCACATCACCCTGCCACTGTGGGCGCATCTGCTGCACGACATCCTGACGAAACAGGTGCGATGACATTACTCAGTACCGACGAAGGAAAACCAGAAACACGACTTTGTGCGATCGGTCAGCAGCACGCAATTCACCCCACACGCAAAGATCACTTGCACCGACTTGTCGACAATTTGAATCACCCAATAATTCACCGTTGCGCAAGCGCCATTGGCAAAATTCGACAATATCGATGACTACCTCATCCTTGGCATTCCATGTCCGTAATGAACATTGACAATAAGTCTTCGCCGACCGCGCGATTGCGTAATCACTTAGGCTTTAGTCGGCTCTCATGGTCCGCGTTCAAGGAGGACTTTTTTTCATGCATGACCATCTAGGGATCCGTATCCGCAAGGCGCGGAGAAAGATGAAAATGACGCAGGCGGAGTTGGCGACCCAACTCAAGGTAAGCCGCAGCGCAGTAGGAAACTGGGAAAGCCCAACGGGCATATCACCCAGCACCACACGACTGATCACCATTGCCCTGGTGACCGATGTTTCGTTTGAGTGGCTGGCAACAGGGCGCGGCGAGCTGGATGCCGTGCCGCGTGAAACCCCCATTGGTGAGGGCATGGAAATGATCGACGACCCGAGTGAACGCCGCCTGCTCAAGGCCTACCGTTCATGCCGTGCAGCCACACGCAAGCTGGTGCTGCAGATCGTCGAGACGCAGAAGGTGGCGCAGTTCTAGCAACACCCGTCCGGGCGCAATGCCCGCAAACGCGAAAGCCGGCACGAGGCCGGCTTCCGCTTGCTTACCGCCTGGCGCAGGATCAAACGTTGCGTTCGGCTTCCATCTGCTTGCGGATCTGTGCATCCACGGCGGCGATGGCCGTCATGTTCAACACGCGACGTGAGCTGGCGCTGCTGGTGAGGATGTGCACCGGCTTGGTCATGCCCATCAGGATCGGACCGATCGCCACGCCATTGGTGAACACGCGCACCAGGTTGTAGGCGATGTTGGCTGCTTCCAGATTCGGCAGCACAAACAGGTTGGCACGGCCCTTGAGCGTGCTGTTGGGCAGCAGCTTCTCGCGCAATGCCTCATCCCATGCGGTGTCACCCTGCATTTCGCCGTCCACGTTCAAGCGTGGGTTGCGCTTGAGCAGCGCTTCGCGCACCTGGCGCATCTTCAGCGCGTCCTTGGAATCGTGGCTGCCGAAGTTGGAGTGCGACAGCAGCGCGATCTTCGGCTCGATGCCGAACAGCTTCATGCGGTAGGCCGCCTGCAGCGTGGATTCGACGATCTGCTCGACGGTCGGGTCTTCCTGCACGTGCGTATCAACAAAGAAGAACACGCCCTGGTTGTTGATCACGCCGGTCATCGCCGAGGTGGAGCTGACCTTGGGCTCCAGCGGGATAACGCTGCGCACATAGCCCAGCTTCTTGTGGAAGCGGCCAACCAGGCCCGACAGCATGGCATCGGCCTCGCCACGGGCCACCATCACCGCCGCGATCAGGGTCGGGCGCGAGCGCATCAGGTTCTTGGCAGCAGCCACGGTGACGCCCTTGCGGCCGGTCATGTCGTGGTAATACTGCCAGTAGTCGTTGAAGCGCGGATCGTCGTTGATGTTGGTGATTTCGAAATCGACGCCGGCCCGCATGCGCAGGGCCAACCGCTCGATGCGCGCTTCGATGACATCGGGGCGGCCGATCAGGATCGGGAAGGCCACGCCTTCATCGATGACGTTCTGCACCGCCTGCAGCACCACTTCCTCTTCACCCTCGGCGTAGACCACGCGCTGCTTGTCCGAGCGGGCACGGTCATAGACCGGCTTCATGAACAGACTGGTGCGGTAGACGAACTGGGCCAGCTTGTCGCGGTACGCGGCCATGTCGGCAATCGGCCGCGTGGCCACCCCCGAGTCCATCGCCGCCTGGGCCACGGCCGAGGACAGCTCTACCAGCAGGCGGCGGTCGAACGGACGCGGGATCACATAGTCACGGCCGAAGCTGGGCACCTCGCCACCGTAGGCGGCGCCCAGGTCGGACGCCTCCTTGCGGGCCAGTGCGGCAATCGCACGCACGCAGGCTACCTTCATCTCTTCGTTGATGGTGGTCGCGCCGACGTCCAGCGCACCGCGGAACAGGTAGGGGAAGCACAGCGCGTTGTTGACCTGGTTGGGATAGTCCGACCGGCCGGTGCCCATGATGATGTCCGGGCGCACCGCGTTGGCGTCTTCCGGCAGGATTTCCGGGTAGGGATTGGCCAGGGCGAAGATCACCGGATCACGCGCCATGCTGGCGACCATGTCCTTGCTGAGGATGCCACCGGCCGACAGGCCCAGGAAGATGTCCGCGCCATCGACGATCTCGGCCAGCGTGCGCTTGTCGGTATCGCGGGCGTAGCGGGCCTTCTCCGGGTCCAGGTCGGTACGGCCGGTGTGGATCACGCCGTCACGGTCGTAGGCCAGGATGTTTTCCGGCTTCAGGCCCAGCGAGACCAGCATGTTGACGCAGGAAATGCCCGCCGCGCCCATGCCGGTGGTGGCCAGCTTGACCTCTTCGATCTTCTTGCCGGTGATGACCATGGCGTTGAGCACGGCGGCGCCGACGATGATCGCGGTGCCGTGCTGGTCGTCATGGAATACGGGGATGTTCATCCGCTCGCGCAGCTTGCGCTCGACGATGAAGCACTCCGGTGCCTTGATGTCTTCCAGGTTGATGCCGCCGAAGGTGGGCTCCAGCGAGGCGATGATATCGACCAGCTTGTCCGGGTCGTTCTCGTTGACTTCGATGTCGAACACATCGATGCCGGCGAACTTCTGGAACAGCACGCCCTTGCCTTCCATCACCGGCTTGCCGGCAAGCGGGCCGATGTTGCCCAGGCCCAGCACGGCGGTGCCATTGGTCACGACGCCAACGAGATTGCCGCGCGCGGTCATCTCGCTGGCCATGGCCGGGTCTTCCATGATCGCTTCGCAGGCGTGCGCGACACCCGGCGAATACGCCAGCGACAGATCGCGCTGGGTCAACATGGGCTTGGTAGCCACCACCTTGATCTTGCCGGGCGGCGACATGCGGTGGTAGTCGAGGGCGGCCTGTTTGAAATCTTCTTTGGACATCGAGATGGGAACGGTAGCGGGCAAGAAGGACAGCGGATGATACCGCCGTTGACGGTGCTGGACCTGTCGCGATGCTGTCGCTGTCATGCTGCAGGTGCACAATCCGCAGCTATTGCGACCAAACCGGCAAAGTATGTGCGCCTGCGATGACAGCGGCAGGACAAAAAAAGGCGCGGGGCCGCCTGTTCGGTACGGACCCGCGCAACACACACATGCGAATCAGGCCTCAGCCGGCACCGGCAGCGCTTCGGCAAGCGGTGCGGCCGGCATTGCCGCAGCCCCCCCATCGAGGGCGCGGGCCAGTTGCTCGCGGTCCAGCGCCCCTTCCCAGCGCGACACCACTACCGTGGCGACGGCATTGCCGATGAAATTGGTCAGCGAGCGGCACTCGCTCATGAAACGGTCCACGCCCAGGATCAGGGCCATGCCGGCCACCGGCACTTCCGGCACCACCGCCAGGGTGGCGGCCAGAGTGATGAAGCCGGCCCCGGTCACCCCGGCCGCGCCCTTGGAGCTGAGCATGGCCACCAGCAGCAGGGCGATCTGGTGGCCCAGGGTCAGCTCGGTATTGGTCGCCTGGGCAATGAACAAGGCCGCCAACGTCATGTAGATGTTGGTGCCGTCCAGATTGAAGGAGTAACCGGTAGGCACCACCAGGCCCACCACCGACTTGCTGCAGCCGGCCTTTTCCATCTTCTCCATCAGCGACGGCAGCGCCGATTCGGAAGAGGACGTGCCCAGCACCAGCAGCAGCTCAGCCTTGAGATAGCGGGCCAGTTTGAGCACCGAGAAGCCACACAGGCGGGCCACCGCGCCCAGGATCATCACCACGAACAGCAGCGACGTCAGGTAGAACGCCCCCACCAGCCAGGCCAGGTTGACCAGCGAGCCCACCCCATACTTGCCGATGGTGAAAGCGATGGCGCCGAACGCTCCGATCGGCGCGGCCTTCATCAGCAGGTGCACCAGCTTGAACACTGGCGCGGTCAGCGACTCCAGCAAGCCCAGCACCGGCTTGCCCCTGTCGCCCACCATCGCCAGCGCGATACCGAACAGCACCGCCACGAACAGCACCTGCAGGATGTTGTCGCCGACGAACGGACTGAGCAGGGTCTTGGGGATGATGTCCAACGCAAACCCGACCAGGGTCAGCTCGTGTGACTTCTGCACATAGCCCTGCACCGCGCTCTGGTCCAGGTCGGCAGGATTGATGTTCATGCCGGCCCCCGGCTGCACTACATGCGCCACCACCATGCCCACCACCAGTGCCAGGGTGGAAAAGAACATGAAGTAGATCATGGCCTTGGCGAACACACGGCCGACGCTGCGCAGGTGGGTCATGCCGGCAATGCCGGTGACAATGGTCAGGAAGATCACCGGCGCGATGATCATTTTCACCAGCTTGATGAAGGCATCGCCCAACGGCTTGAGCTGTTCGGCAAACGCCGGCTCGAAGTGCCCCAGCAGAACGCCCAGGGCGATGGCGACCAGCACCTGCACGTACAGCTGGCGATAGAACGGCAGGCGCACATCAGCCTGGACGGCGGAGGAAGCGGCGGGAAGTTGCATGGTCACCTCGGCAGGATTCGCTACGGCCGCTGTTTTACGCGGCGCTCCCGGCGCTGCCGATAACGCATTGGTACTAGCTAGTTCTTTCGTACTAGGCGCGCCTGGCGCCTGCAACTGGACAGCCCTCTGTCGGATACAGTGCCGTCTCTTCCGCCTTGACGCAGCTCCCGCCCACATCCAGAACGCCCCGCTGCGGTCGGCCCCTGCTGGCAGCAATTCGGCTTCTGCGTGACCATCGCCCCCATGCCCCTGCTCCGCACCCGCCGCCAGCTCCGTCGCCTGCTGCTGCCCGTGGCCACGCTGCTGCTGATCGCCGCGCTGACCTGGTTGGCGCTGCAGCAGCTGCAGCAACGCAACCTGCAACGCGAGGCCGAGCAGGCCCGCGCGCAGCTGCGCCTGCACGGCAACGCACTGCAGGCCGTGGTGGAGCGCTACCGCGTGCTGCCCGCAGTGCTGGCGCTGGACCCTGACATCCGTGCGTTGTTGGCGCAGGCGGCCCACAGCCCCGCGCAGGCCGGGCAGATCAGCCGCAAGCTCGAACAGGTCAATGGCGCTGCCGCCACCTCCACCCTCACCCTGCTGGACCGTGATGGCATGGCCCTGGCCGCCAGCAACTGGCGCATTCCCAAGGCCAGCAATGTCGGCAACAACTATCACTTCCGTCCGTACTTCCAGCAGGCGATGCAAGATGGCCGCGCCACCTTCTACGCAGAGGGTGTCACCACTGCGGTGCCGGGCTATTTCCTGTCCGAAGCGGTACGCGACGCCGCCGGCCGCCCCATCGGCGTGGTCGTGGTGAAGCTGTTGCTGCGGCCGCTGGAACAGACCTGGGCCATCGGCGAGGACACGGTGTTCGCCACCGACGGCAATGGCGTGGTATTCCTGTCCAGCCGCCCGCAATGGCGCTACCGCGTACTGGCGCCCCTGCCAGCCAACACCCGCGAACAGTTGGCCCGCACCCGCCAGTACGGGCAGGTACCGCGTCAGCCGCTGCCTTACCGCAGCACCGGGGCGCTTGCCAACGGCGTACAGCGCGCACGCATAGCCGACACCGGTGACGTGATCTGGATCTCCCACCCCCTGCCCTTGCAGAACTGGAGCCTGCATCTGCTGCGCCCCACCCATGGCGCCCTCGCCGCGGCGCGCATCGGTGCCGCGGCGGTGGCAGCAACACTGGCGGTGCTGGCCTTGCTTGTATACGTGGTATGGCAGCGGCGGCGGCTGGCGCGGTTGCGCGAACGCAGCCGGCAAGAGCTGGAGCGCCTGGTCAAGCACCATGCACAAGAACTGCGTACCGCCCACGATGGCCTGGTGCAGGCCGCCCACAGCGCTGACTACGGTGAAAGCCCCAGCCTGCAACATCTGCCACAGGGCGTGTGCGTGGTGGATGCACAGCTCAACCTGGTGGCCTGGAACCGGCGTTACATCGAACTGTTCCGTTTTGCACCGGGCTTCATCAAGGTCGGCCGCCCCATCGCCGATGTCTTCCGCTACAACGCCAGACGTGGCCTGCTCGGTCCCGGCCCCATCGAGGCCGCGATAGAGCGCCGCCTCAATCACCTGCGTTCGGGCAAGCCACACATGCATGAACGCGAACGCGGCGACGGCAGCGTCATCGAGATCCGTGGCAACCCACTGCCCGATGGCGGCTTCGTCACCAGCTACGCCGACATCACCGCTTACAAGAACGCCGCACGTGACCTGCGCTCGCTGGCCGACACACTGAGCCGCCGCATCGACGAACGCACCCACGACCTGGCGCTGGCCAAGCGCGAAGCCGAGGACGCCAACCAGTCCAAGACCCGGCTGGTCGCCGCCGCCGTGCATGACCTGCTGCAACCGCTCAATGCCGCACGCATGTTCGTGTCCGCGCTGCGCCTGCGCCTGCCCGATGCCGATGCGCGGGCCATCGCCGACAGCGTGGACAACGCACTGGCCGCCCAGGATGGCATCCTCAACAGCCTGCTGGACATTTCGCGCCTGGAATCAGGCGCACTGCAAACCCGGATCAGCGACTTTGCAGTGGGCCCGCTGCTGGCGGCCCTGGCACATGAGTTCGGCGTGCTTGCCAGCGCCCAAGGCCTGCGCCTTCGCTTCGTAGGCAGCCACTGCGTAGTCCGCAGCGACCCGGCGCTGTTGCGGCGGATCCTGCAGAACTTCCTGTCCAACGCCATCCGCTACACCGGCAGCGGCCGCATCCTGCTGGGCTGCCGCCGCGACGGTGCGCTGTTGCGCATCGAGGTGCACGACACCGGGTCCGGCATCGCCGAAGCGCGCCAGCGCGAGGTGTTCGAGGAATTCCACCGGCTGGACAACGCCGTCAACAGCGAGCGCGGCGCCGGCCTGGGCCTTGCCATTGTCGATCGTATCGCGCGCCTGCTCGGCCACCGCATCGGGCTGCGCTCCACGCTGGGGCACGGCAGCTGCTTTTCGGTCAGCGTGCCGTTGGGGGCCGCACGGCTTCCGCTGGCGGTGCCGGCAGCGTTGGCTGCCGGCGAGGACATGGCCAGCGATTCGCTGTTGCGCGGCTGCCGGGTCTGGTGTGTGGACGACGATACCCGGGTCAGTCTGGCAACCCGTCTGCTGCTGGAGCGCTGGGGTTGCCTGGTGCTGGTGGCTGGTGGCGTTGACCAGGCGCTGGCCGCAGCCAGCCCCGACAGCATCCCCGACGTCCTGCTGCTGGACGTGCGGCTGGGCCCGATCACCGGCCCCGAGCTGTTCCCCCGGCTGGTAGAGCGCTGGGGACGCGCACCGGCAGTCATCGTGTACACCGCCGAACAGGACCCCGCCCTGCGCGAACTGGCCACCCGCAATGGCTGGGGACTTCTGTCCAAGCAGGCGCGCAGCTCGGCACTGCGTTCGCTACTGACCCACCTGCGCCAGCGCGCAACATAAGAACGCAGCCGAGGGCACTGACCGCGCCTGGTCCGCTGGATCACGCCAAACCGTGTCCGATGCCAGCCTCCAGCCCGCAGCCCTCGCAACCGGCCATGCTGACGTCAACTTCCGGCCGCCGGCCCCGACAACCACGCCGCATCCGCGTCCGCCTCCGGCTCCAGCGCCTTGACCAGCAAGGCCGCCTGGGTGCGGCTGTTGCAGCCAAGCTTCTTCAGGATCGCGGTGACATGCACCTTCACCGTGTTCTCGGCCAGACCAAACTCATAGGCGATCTGCTTGTTGAGCAGGCCATCGGCCACGCTCAGCAATACCCGGAACTGTTGCGGGGTCAGCTGCGCAAACCGCGCCGCCAGCACCGCATCCTGCTCGGAGCGCGCCACCGCCAGCGGCGGGAAACAGGTGTCGCCATCCATTACCGCCGCAACCGCGGTGCGGATGCTCTCCACCGGTGCCGATTTGGGGATGAACCCGGCAGCGCCGAACTGCTGGGCGCGGCGGATCACTCGTGGATGGTCATTGGAGGAGATGATGATCACCGGAATGTCCGGGCGCTCGCCACGCAGCCACACCAGCGAGGAGAAGCCGCGCGCCCCTGGCATGGTCAAGTCCAGCAGTATCAAGTCGACGTCGCGATGCTGCTGCAGGGCGGTGGTCAATGCCGATACGCTGGCCACCTCCAACGCCTGCGCCATTGCCACATCCTCGCGCAGCGCATGCAGCACCGCCGCACGGAACAGCGGGTGATCGTCGGCGACAAGGACCTTGGCCAGGCTCATGCCGGCAGTGTGGCATGCGGCCTGCGACGCCGCCCTAATACCAATGCATTATTTGAACACCCTGCCAGGCTGACTAAGGTCCGGCTCCCCCCCCGCCCGAGAGCGCCCGGATGATCTTCCCCCGCCAGTACCTGTCCGGCCTGTCCCTGTTGGCGCTGTTTGCGGCGCTGCCGACGGCGCAGGCGCAGGACAGCGCCAGCATCAGGTTCAGCGGCCGCCTGTACTACGACACCGCGCGGTTCGACAACGATCGCCGTGGCAAGCCCGAGCGCGACAACGATGACCTGCGCGCGGCCTGGCTGGCTGTCTCCGGCAAACTGCACGGCTTCGACTACAAGCTGGAGGGTGACTTTGCCGGCCATCGGCCGGTGGCTCGCGACGTCTACCTGGCACGCAGCTTTGGCAGCACCACGCTGACGCTGGGGCAGTTCAAGCAGTACTTCACCCTTGACGACCGGGCCAGCACCAACCATATCCCGACCATCGAGCGCAGCTGGCTGGCGCAGACCCTGGCCCCCACTTACCGCCTCGGACTGGGCCTCACCGGCTACGACCAGCAGGTGTTCTGGAGCGCCAGCCTGTACAGCCTGGAAAGCATCGACGCCTGGAAGGTCAAGGGCCGCGGCTTCGGCGCCCGCGCCGGCTACGCACCATGGAAAACACCGGGCCAGGTGCTGCACTTCGGCGCCGCCGTGGCCCGTGAGTACTACGACAATCCCGGCAGCGACGGCGCAGCGGCGCTACGCCTGCAGCCCCGCTCGGCCGGCTACTTCGGCGACAACAGCCGCCTGACCCTGCTGGATTTCCACAGCGGACGCGACGTGACCGCGCAGAAGTTCGGGCTGGAGGCGGCCGGCGTGCATCAACAGTGGTCATGGCAGGCCGAGTACGGTGGCGCCCGCTACAACGATGGCCAGCACAAGGCCGAGGTACGTTCGGGCTACCTGCAGGGCAGCTGGCTGCTGACCGGCGAACCGCGCGCCTACGATGCCAAGGCCGGCCGCTTTGTCCAGCTCAAGCCCGCCCGTGCCGGTGGCGCCTGGGAACTGGTGGCCCGCTACGACCGCATCGGCGGCCGCCAGTGGCCGCTCACCCGCAGCGATGTCGCCGCCCAGGCCTGGACCGTCGGGGTCAACTGGTATGCACCCCGCCACTTCCGGCTGATGCTGGACTGGACCGACAGCCGCCGCCGTGATGAACTGCGCGACAGCCTGCTTGACCGTACCGGCACCCTGGCCGCCCGCGCCCAGTTCGACTTCTAGCCCCTGCGCTGCCCGCCATCCCCGCCGGCGCAGCAGTCACGCAAGAAAATAATTTTCACAAATGCCCGCCTGTGATACACAATAGGCCGCCCGATTCCGGGGCGACTCATGCAGGGCGGGGATCAATGCAGGAAAATTACTTTCAGGAAACCACCTTGCTCGCTGGCAAAGGCCTGCCTGCTGGTGGCCCATGGACGCCCTCTGCCCTGGCCCAACTGGCGCCCAATCTGCTTGCCGAGCAGGTCAGCCTGCCGGTAGCCGTGCTGTCCCAATCCGCCCTGCAACACAATCTGCACTGGATGCGACGCTTCGCCGAAGCATACGGCTGCCAATTGGCACCCCATGGCAAGACCACCATGAGCCCGGCCCTGTTCCGCATGCAACGCGATGCCGGCGCCTGGGGCATCACTCTTGCCACCGCCGCGCAGACCGTAGCCGCCCATGCCGAGGGAATGCAGCGCGTGCTGCTTGCCAACCAACTGGTCGGCCGGGGCAACTTTGCCCTGATCGCCGACGTGCAGGCCCAGGACCCCGACTTCTGGTTTGCCTGCGTGGTCGACTCGGCCGCCAACGTGGCGGCACTGGGCGCCTATTTCGCCAGCCGCGGCCAGACCATCAAGGTATTGCTGGAGATCGGCGTGGACGGGGGCCGCACCGGTGTGCGCGATGACGCGCAGACCCAGGCCGTGCTGCAGGAGATCGCCCGCTGGCCGGCTGCGGTGGCATTGGTGGGCGTGGAAGTCTACGAAGGCGTGGCCAGCGACGAGGCGGGCGTGCGCGCGGTGCTGCAGCGTGCACTGGCGCAATGGCAGGCGATCCGCGACGGCGGTGGCTTTGCCCGGTTGCCGGCCATCCTCAGCGGTGCCGGCTCGGCCTGGTTCGATCTGGTTGCCGAGGTGTTCTCGGTACTGGCCAAGGACGATGCTGCCCAGGTCGTGCTGCGCCCGGGTTGCTACCTGACCCATGACGTGGGCATCTACCAGCAGGCCGCCAAACGCATCCATGTCAGCAACCCGGTGGCGCGCGAGATCGGCAGCAGCCTGCAGCCCGCGCTGCGCCTGTGGGCCTATGTGCAGTCGCGGCCGGAGCCGGGCAAGGCCATCATCGGCCTGGGCAAACGTGACGCCGCATTCGATGCGGGCTTCCCGGTCCCGGCCCTGCACCATTGTCCCGGCAACGCGGCCCCCACCGCTGCACCGGCGCACTGGAAGATCACCGCGATGATGGACCAGCACGCCTTCCTGCAGGTGCACGACACGGACAGCCTGCAGGTGGGCGACATGCTCTGCTTCGACATCTCCCACCCTTGCCTGACCTTCGACAAATGGCGCCACCTGTTGGTGGTTGATGACGCACACAGCGTCGTCGGCGCCGTCTCCACGCAGTTCTGACCGCACCGGGCCTACGCATGACCCACGGAAACCTGCTGTTGATCTACGCCACGCTGTCGATCCTTGCACTGATCGTGCTGATCGCCCGCTTCCGCCTCAACCCCTTCATCAGCGTCACCCTGGTCTCGGTCGGGCTGGCCCTGCTGGCCGGCATGCCGGCACCGGAGATCCTGCCCGCGTACGAGCAAGGGGTAGGCAAGACGCTGGGGCATATCGCGCTGATCGTCGCGCTGGGCACCATGCTCGGCAAGATGATGGCCGAGTCCGGTGGCGCCGAGCGTATCGCGCGCACCCTGATCGCCCGCTTCGGCACCCGCAACGTGCATTGGGCGATGATGCTGATCGCCTTCTGCGTCGGCCTGCCGATCTTCTTCGAGGTCGGCTTCGTGCTGCTGATCCCGATCGTGCTCAACGTCGCCCGCCGCACTGGCGTGCCGCTGCTGCTGGTCGGCCTGCCGATGGTGGCCGGCCTGTCGGTCGTGCACGGTCTGGTGCCACCGCATCCGGCGGCCATGCTGGCCGTCAATGCCTACGGCGCCGACGTCGGCCGTACCGTGTTCTATTCGCTGCTGGTGGGCCTGCCCACGGCGGCGCTGGCCGGCCCGGTGTTCGCCAAATTCGTCGCACCGCGCGTGCGCCTGCCCGCGCACAACCCGATGGAAGCGGCGCTGCTGGATGAAGGCCACAGCCGCATCCCGGACGAGCAGTTGCCCAGCTTCAGCATCACCCTGGCCACCCTGCTGCTGCCGGTGGCGCTGATGCTGCTCGGCGGCTGGGCCGACCAGATCGCAACGCCGGGCTCGCCGCTCAACCATGGCCTGCGTTTCATCGGCCACTCGGTGGTGGCGCTGCTGCTGGCCACCTTGATGAGCTTCGTCACCCTGGGCCTGATGCGCGGCTTCAACCGCGAGCAGATCCTCAAGTTCACCCAGGAATGCCTGGCGCCCACCGCCGCGATCACCTTGCTGGTGGGTGCCGGTGGCGGTCTCAATGGCATCCTTGTCCACACCGGCGTAGCCTCCGAGATCATCGGCCTGTCGCAGCGTTTCCAGCTGTCACCGTTGCTGATGGGTTGGACCATGGCCGCGCTGATGCGGGTGGCCACCGGCTCGGCGACAGTGGCGATGACCACCGCCTCGGGCATCGTTGCACCGATCGCCGCGGCCATGGGCTATGCCCACCCCGAACTGCTGGTGCTGGCCACCGGCGCCGGCTCGGTGGTGCTGTCACATGTCAATGACGGTGGCTTCTGGCTGGTGAAGGAATACTTCAACATGACCGTGGCCCAGACCTTCAAGACCTGGACCGTGCTTGAAACCCTTATCTCCGTCGTCGCCCTGCTGCTGGTGATGGCCCTTTCCATGGTGCTGTGAGCATGTCCCAGAACACGTTCGATATCGTTTACGAGTTGCGCCAACGCCAGCACGAGTTCAGCCCCGTGGAAGCACGCATCGCCGCGGCCATCCTTGCCGATGTGGACGCCGCCGCCCAGTACGGCGTCAGCCAACTGGCCGAGCGTGCCGAAGTGAGTGCGGCGGCCATCTCGCGCTTTGCCAAGGCACTGGGCTGCGACCATGTACGCGAGCTGCGCGCCCGCCTGGCCTCGGCCAGCGCGGTGGGCAAGCGTTTCCTGGAACAGCAGAACGCCCCGCCGGTGTCTGCGCTGTATGCGCAGATCTGCGACGACATCCAGGAAAGCCTGCGCCACAACATCGCCAACCTGAAGGAACAGGTAGTGCAGGAATTGGCCGAAGCACTGTGCCAGTCGCGGATGATCCATATCTTCGGCCTGGGTGGCTGCTCCACGGTGTTCGCGCAGGAGCTGCAGAGCCGCCTGGTGCGTTTCGGCCGGCCAGTCTCGGCCTGCAGCGACGCGCTGATGATGAAGATCATCGCCGCCACGCTGGGGCCGGAGGACCTGGTGGTGGTGCTGTCGGTCAGCGGTATCACCCCGGAGATCGTGTCGGCGGTGGACATCGCACGCACCTATGGTGCGCGCGTGGGCAGCATCACCCAGGCCGGTACCGCGCTGGCCGAGCGCAGCGACTGGCTGCTGCCGATCCAGATCGAAGAGACCGACTTCGTGTTCAAACCGTCGGCTTCGCGCTACGCGATGATGCTGGCGATCGACGTGCTGTCCACCACCACCGCACTGAACGATGCCAACGCCAACCATGAGCACCTGCGCCGCATCAAGCTGGCGCTGGACCGCCACCGCGGTGGTGACTCGCGCCTGCCGCTGGGTGACTGATCCATGCATGACGTAGTGATCCGCGGCGCGCTGGTGCTTGATGGCAGCGACCAGGCAGGCAAGGTAGCCGATGTGGCGATTACCGGCGGGCGCATCAGTGCCGTCGGCGCGCTGGACGATGTTGCTGCCGGCCAGGTAATCGATGCCGCCGGCCTGGCGCTGGCGCCGGGCTTCATCGACGTGCACACGCACGACGACATCGAGGTCATCCGCAACCCGGCCATGCTCAGCAAGCTGTCGCAGGGCGTCACCACCGTGGTGGTCGGCAACTGCGGCATCAGCGCCAGCCCGGTGCGCATCCACGACGGCGTACCCGACCCCATGAACCTGCTGGGCGATGCCGAGGATTTCCGCTACCCGGACTTCGCCAGCTACCGCAGCGCGGTGGAACAGGCCAGCCCAGCGGTGAACGTGGCCGCCCTGGTCGGCCACACCGCCCTGCGCCAGAACCACATGGACCGCCTGGACCGCGCTGCCAGCGACAGGGAAATCAGCGCCATGCGCAGCCAGCTGCGGCAAAGCCTGCAGCAGGGGGCATTGGGGCTGAGCAGCGGCCTGGCGTACGCCTCGGCCTACCACGCGCCGTCCAGCGAGGTGGATGCATTGGCGCAGGAGCTGCCCCGCGGTGGCCTGTACGCCACCCACCTGCGTGATGAGTTCGCCGGCGTGCTGGATGCGATGGAGGAAGCCTTCACCGCAGCGCGCGCGCCACAGGCCGCTGTCCGCGTATCGCACCTGAAATGTGCCGGCATCGACAACTGGGGCCGCAGCCAGCAGGTGCTGGACTGCCTGCAGCACGCTTCACGGCAGCAGGATGTTGCCTGCGACTGCTACCCCTATGCCGCCAGCGCGTCCACGCTGGACCTCAAGCAGGTCACCGACGCCTACGACATCCTGATCACCTGGTCCGATCCCGAGCCCGAACAGGGTGGCCGTCTGCTGGCCGACATCGCCGCGCAGTGGCAGGTGCCACTGCTGGACGCCGCCATCCGCCTGCAACCGGCCGGCGCGGTGTACCACGGCATGGACGAAGGCGATGTGCGCCGCATCCTCAGCCACCCGCTGACCATGATCGGTTCCGATGGCCTGCCCCGCGATCCACGCCCACACCCACGGCTGTGGGGCACTTTTCCGCGCGTGCTGGGCCACTATGCCCGCGACGAAAAGCTGTTCCCGCTGCACACTGCCGTGCACAAGATGACCGGCCTGCCCGCCACGCGCTTCGCGATGGGCGCGCGTGGTTTCATCCGCGAGGGCTGGTGCGCCGACCTGGTGCTGTTCGACCCGGCACGGGTACGCGACACCGCCAGTTTCCACGACCCGGTCCAGGCTGCCGAAGGCATTGCCTCGGTCTGGGTCAATGGCCGTCTGGCCTATGACGGCCACAGTGTGGTCGCGCGACCGGGCCAGTTCATCACCCCGCAAGCCAGCCCTGCCGGCTGACTGCATACCGAATCAAGCAAGGAGACACCCATGAGTGACATCAAGCGCTATGGCGCCGAAGGCGGCGTTGGCCAGGGCAAGCAACACATGCCGTTCTCGCGTGCGGTGGAAGCCGATGGCTGGCTGTACGTCTCCGGCCAGGTACCGATGCGTGACGGCGAACTGGTCGCCGGCACGGTCACCGACCAGGCACATGTGGTGATCGGCAATGTGCTGGATATCCTTGCCGAGGCCGGTTACGGGCCCGAGCACGTGGTGCGTTGCGGCGTATGGCTGGACGATGCGCGCGATTTCTACGCCTTCAATGGCGTGTTCAAGCATTACTTCGGTGACAACCCGCCGGCCCGCGCCTGCGTGGAAAGCCGCATGGTGGTGGACTGCAAGGTGGAAGTGGACTGCGTGGCCTACAAGCGCCCACAGCGCGACTGACCGCGCCTCACGGTAGAGCCGAGCCATGCTCGGCTGGGGCTGTACCAGCAATACAACTGTAGTGCCGAGCCATGCTCGGCAAAAGCTGTGCCAACAGTAGTGCCGAGCCATGCTCGGCAGGAGCTTTCCCGATAGAGCCCAGCCGAGCATGGCTCGGCTCTACAGCTAATGCCCCAGCCGAGCATGGCTCGGGTCTACAGCTAATGCACCAGTCGAGCAGGGCCCAGCACCATCGCTCTCGGTGGCTTTACCGCAACCGGGAAGGGCTCACAGCCGGGACCAGTGCCAATAGGCCCGGTTGCCATGCACTGCGCGGGGCGGCAAAGTCGGGATTGACGCTGAAACAAGGTAATACCCGATGATCCATCTCGACGCCGTACAGACGGTGGCCTTTGCCGGCCTGACCCTGTTCGCCGGCTACGCGCTGTGCCGCGCCATTCCGTTCTTCCGCCGCTACAACCTGCCCGAACCGGTGGTTGGCGGCCTGCTGGTGGCCTTGGCGGTGTGGTGGGCACATGGCCAGAAAACCACCCTGTTCGAGTTGGATACCACCCTGAAGACTCCGCTGATGGTGGCCTTCTTCACCACCCTGGGCATCAATGCCAGCCTGCGCCTGCTGCGGGTCAGCGGCAAGCAGGTGATGCTGTTCCTGCTGATCGGCAGCCTCTTTGCAGTGCTGCAGAACCTGATCGGCATCAGCGTGGCCAAGCTGTTCGGGCTCAACCCGATGTTCGGCGTGCTGGCCGGCTCGGCCACCCTGACCGGTGGCCCGGCTACCGGCCTGGCATTTGCCGGGCATTTCGAGCAGGCCGGGCTGGTCGGCGCGGAGAGCCTGGCGGTGACCGCGGCGATGGCCGGGATCATCTGCGGTGGCCTGGTCGGCGGCCCGGTGATCACCGTGCTGATGCAGCGCTTCAAGGTCCGCCACCCCAGCCAGAAGGCCACTGGCGCACAGCTGGGCGAGGAAGAGGCCCTCGTAGTCCGCTACCCCAGCGAATCCGCGCGCGAGTTCGATGCGCTGAAGAGCATCGTGGTGCTGTTGATGGCGATGTGGCTGGGCGTGTGGGTAGGCAAGGGTTTCGAAGGGCTGGGCCTGACCCTGCCGACCTACATCGGCGCGATGCTGGTAGGCGCGGTGATCCGCAACATCGATGACTACACCGGCTGGATCAAGCTGTCGGTACCCACCACCGACCTGATCGGCAACATCTGCCTGGCGCTGTTCCTGGCCATCGCCCTGATGGACCTCAAACTGTGGGAACTTGCCGGCATGGGCCTGCCGCTGCTGGTCAACCTGATCATCCAGGTGTCCGTGGTGGCGCTGTTCGCGGTGCCGATCTACTGGCTGATGGGCCGCGACTATGACGCCGCGGTGATGGGCGGCGGCTTCATCGGCTTCATGCTCGGCACCACCGCCAACGCAATGGCGGTGATGCGTCGCCTGGCCCAGCGCTACGGGCCGGCACCGCGTGCCTTCCTGGTGGCACCGCTGGTCGGCGCGTTCTTCATCGACTTCATCAACGCGCTGATCATCACCGGCTTCCTCAACTTCTGGCCGCACTGACGGCCGGTTCCGTGCGCCAGACCCGTACCCACGGTGCGGGTTGGCGCGACAATGGCAGTTCCCCACCCATGCTGCTGCGCCAATGACGTCCTCTGCCGTGCCCCCTGTTTCCCCTGGCCATGACCTGATCGTCATAGGCGCTGGCGTGGTGGGGCTGGCCAGCGCCTATGCCGCCGCCCGCCGCGGTTGCTCGGTGCTGCTGGTGGACCGCAACAGCGGCCCGGCGATGGGCACCTCCTTTGCCAACGGCGCCCAGCTCAGCTACGCCTATACCGATGCCATGGCAGGCCCCGGCACCTGGAAACAGCTGCCGGAAATGGCGTTTGGCCGCAACGGCCCGTTCCGCACGCGCTGGTCGGCCGACCCGGATTTCCTGCGCTGGGGCCTGGCCTTCCTGCGCCAGGCCAGCACGGGTGGCCTGCATCGCAACACATTGGCGACACTGGAGCTGGCCCTGGAGTCACGCCAGGCCATGCGCTCCCTGCTGCAGGAGCACCCGATCGATTTCGAACACGCGGTTTCCGGCAAGCTGCACCTGTATCCTTCCGTCAAAGGCATGCACGGCGCAGCGGCAATGATCGCGCTCAAGCGTACCAGCGGCGTGCAGCAGCGCCTGGTGTCCGCAGAGGAAGCCAGGCGCATCGAACCCGCGCTCTGCGGCGCGCCGTGGCTGGCTGGCGCGGTGTATTCGCCCGACGAGGAAGCCGGCGACCCGTACCGCTTCAGCCAACGCTTGCTGCAAGTAATGGAGCACCAGTACGGGGTGCAGGCAAAATTCGGCATCCACATCAGTTCATTGCGCAATGCAGGTGGCCACTGGCAGCTGCAACTGCAGGACGGGCAGGTACTCACCGCCAAACGCGTGCTGGTCTGTGCCGGCATCGACAGCGCCACCCTGCTCAAACCACTGCGCCTGCGCATGCCGGTGATGGCGATCAAGGGCTATTCGTTCACTGCCGCCTGCGGGGCCAATGCGCCGCAGGTCAGCATCACCGACACCAAGCGCAAGCTGGTGTTCTGCCGCCTGGGCGAGCGCATCCGCGTGGCCGGGCTGGCCGACCTCAACGACTGGAACCCCACGCCTGAACCGACGCGGCTGGCGCAGTTGATCGCGCAGGCACGCGCCTCGCTGCCCGAGGCGGCCGATTACGATCACATCCAAAGCAGCTGGGCCGGCCTGCGCCCGGTCACCCCGTGGTCCTCGCCCATCATCCGCAACCTGGGCGATGGCCTGGGCTGCAACATCGGCCACGGCATGCTGGGCTGGACCCTGGCCATGGGCAGCGGTGAGCGCGCCGTGGCGCAGTTGCTGGACGCCCGCTGAGGTTTATTCCCCGCTGATCTGATCCATGCGGATGCGGTTGGCAAACAGGGAGAACGCCAGAGCGCCGGCCAGACCATTGGCGCGGTTGATCCACTGCGGCAACCAGCGTGGCGGCGCCAGCACGCCGGCCTCGAACAACGGCGTCAGCGCCTGCGCATCCTCCAGCGTCATCTTGCCGGCAAACAGCCAGCGGCAGGTCTGCAGCTTTTCATCACGCAGCATCTGCCGGAAGAAGGTGTGCACCGACACCAGCCCGCGCAGGTACACCGTGTCCTTGGTGAAGGCCGCACCGCCGCTGGGCGGCACGCCCCGGAACACGCGCTGGGCCGAGGAAAAACTTTCCTCCGCGGTCTGCCCGGCACCGCGGAAGTAATTGAACACCTCGATGAAGTCGGCACCGTCGCGCGCCATCGCGATGGCCTCGATGCGCAGGCTGATGCGCTTGAGCCGCTGGATGTCGATGCTGCCGGTGATCTGCTCGGCGAACGTGGCCAAGCCTTCCTGGGTGGCGGTGATGCGCGGTGATGACAGCCCCAGGCTGGGCAGCACCGCCTGGTCGCGGCCATTGAGCGCGGTCAGGGAGTGCACCAGCGCTTCATGGTGGTAGAGCTGGGCGCGGTCATAGGCGCTGAAGCTGGCACTGGTGCGCAGGCGGATGCGGGTGGCACCGGCCGCCGCCTTGGCGATCAGCGCCGGGTCCAGCTCCACCGTGATCATGCGGCCGCCGAAGAACTCATCCAGGTCACCCTGCAACTGCAGTTGCAGGGCAATGGCCGAAACCGGCACCTGCTCTTCCGGCGCCAGCAACTCGTGGTCCAGTTCCTGCGCGATCTGGATGAAGTGCCGTGCCGCTTCGCGGGTGGTCGGGCCATTGCCCGGCATCGGCTGGTCCGGCACCCCGAACAGATGGCTGGAGAAGTGATCCACCGCCGAGGTGCCCAACACTTCCAGCAGGCCGGCGGCTAGGTCCCAGCTGCGCGCCGAGTCGTGGATGTAGCTGCCCAGCGGGTGGGTGGTATCCACCTGCGCCATCACCGCCGCCAATTCGCGGCGGGCGTCAATGAAATCCAGCTTGGGATAGTTCACCTGCGGCAGCTCGGGCTTGCCGCGTGCCACGCTGGCCAGGAATGGCGCCTGCGTGGTGGCCGGCCAACTGGTGAGGCTGAGCAGGCGTATGCCCTTCATCGCCGCCACCATGCGCGCATCCAGCGCGGCGTGGTGGGCAATGTCCGGATCGTTGTGGATCACTGCGTTGTCCATCGTCCACCTCACTGGATCGGGCTGAAACCTCAGCGCCGCTTGCCCTTGCCGACCGGGCGCCACTGCGCGCCACGGCCCACCTTCCTGCGCTCGTTGCTCTGCTCGGCCTGGCGCTGGGCCAACTTGGCCGCCGCCAGCGCCACCTCCTCGCGCAGCTTGAGGTAGTTCTCCAGCCGGCTTTCCTCGATGTCACCGCGCTCGATGGCCTCCTGCACCGCGCAACCCGGCTCGCTGTGATGCGAGCAGTCGCGGAACTTGCACTGCGTTGTCAGTTCCTCGATATCGGCAAAACCGCCTTCGGCAAGGGTTTCCTCGCCGGTCGGCTTGAGCTCGCGCATGCCCGGGGTGTCGATCAGGCAGGCGCCGTAAGGCAGCGGCATCAGCGCGCGATGGGTGGTGGTGTGGCGGCCACGCGAATCGCTGCCGCGCACCGCGTTGGTCTTCATCCGGTCCTCGCCCAACAGCGTGTTGGTCAAGGTCGACTTGCCGGCACCGGAGGAACCCACCAGCACCACCGTATTGCCCGGGCCCAGCCACGGCAGCAGGGCGGCCACGCTGTCCGGGTCCTTGCCATTGATCGCCAGCAGCGGAATCTGCTGCGCGGCCAGTTCTTCCAGTACCGCCAGCGCGTCCTCGCTGTATTCGGTCTGGTCGGCCTTGGTCAGCACCACCACCGGCGCCGCGCCACCGCCACCCACCAGCAGCAGGTAGCGCTCGATGCGCCGCGGGTTGAAGTCGGCGTCCAGGCCACAAACGATGAACACGGTATCGATATTGGCCGCGATCACCTGCTGGTGGTAATGCTCGCCGGCGGCGCCGCGCTTGATCGAGGTATGCCGCGGCAGCAGGGCGACGATACGCTTGCCTTCCAGCAGCACCCAGTCGCCCACCGCCGCACGCTCATGGCTGGGGAAACGCGGCCGCTGCCACTCCGGCGGCGATTCGGTCTTGAGACTGGCATCGGGCGCATCGGCCACGACATAACCTGAACGATGCTGTTCGATCACCCGCCCCGGGCGCGCCTGCGGGTGCGCGGCAAAGGCGGCCTGCCAGGCCGGATCCTCGGGGGCACCAGGCCAGGGCCAGCCGATATGGCGGAGCGAATCAAAATCGATGGAATCAGTCATCGGCCAATTCTATAAGAGCTGGGATTCGGGAACCGGGATTGGCTATGCGAGAGCTGGAGCTGGAGCTGGGGCAGCGCCAAAGCCAGAGCAAGAGCCCCCCTCCCCGGCCCTCCCC
>NZ_DLJW01000110.1:73167-158376 GCF_002477705.1 Stenotrophomonas sp. UBA7606
GGTTGGGGAGGGGTGCTCTGGCTTTCCCCCTCCCTTTGCCGCAGGCAAGGGGAGGGCCGGGGAGGGGGCTGCCTTTGCCTTGCTTTTAGCTGTAACCAATCGCCACTCCCGATTCCCCGATCCCCGCGCCAAAACCCCCGCCCCGCAGCGCAACAATTCAGCTACCATGCGGTTTCCACGCCCTTGATGGCCCTGAGAAAATGTCAAGCCCTGTCAAACCGCTAGCCACCCGTGAACGCCTGTCAGAAGTCCGCTACGAAATCCGTGGTGAACTGGCCCGGCGAGCGCGTGAGCTGGAGGCCCAGGGCCGCAAGCTGATCAAGCTCAACATCGGCAACCCCGGCAACTTCGGCTTCCGTGCGCCGGAACACCTGCAGCACGCCATCGCCGATGACATGGGCCGCACGGACCCCTATACCCACCAGCAGGGCCTGCCGGTGGCACGTGAAGCCATCGCCGCTGCCTACGCGCGTCGTGGTGCGCCCGATGCGATTGCCGACCGCGTGTTCCTGGGCAATGGCGTATCCGAGCTGATCGACCTGTCGTTGCGCGCCCTGCTCAACCCCGGTGATGAAGTGCTGGTGCCCTCGCCGGACTATCCGCTGTGGTCGGCTGCCACCATCCTCAACGATGGCCGCCCGGTGTATTACCGCTGCCGCCCGGAGAATGGCTTCATGCCGGACCCGGTGGAGATGGAAACGCTGGTGTCCTCGCGCACCCGTGCCATCGTGCTGATCAACCCCAACAACCCCGCCGGCGCCAGCTATCCACGTGAACTGCTGGAAAAGATCGTCGCCATCGCCCGCAAGCACAACCTGCTGCTGCTGGTGGACGAGATATACGACCAGATCCTCTACGATGGCGCGCAGTTCCAGCCGGTGGCCCCGCTGGCCGGCGACCATCCCTGCCTGACATTCAGCGGCCTGAGCAAGGTGCACCGCGCCTGCGGTTGGCGCGTGGGCTGGATGCTGCTGTCCGGTGCCGGCGAACAGCTGGGCGAGTTCCGCGCCGCACTGGACCTGCTCAGCGCGCTGCGCCTGTGCGCCAATGTGCCGGGCCAGTACGCCATCGAAGCCGCGGTCAATGGCCCGGACACCATCACCGCGCTGTGCAGCCCCGGCGGCCGCCTGTACGAAACCCGCCGTGCGGTGATCGAGGCCTGCGCGGCCAGCGAACACCTCTCGCTGGTTACCCCGGCCGGCGCGCTGTATGCGTTCCCGGCGGTGGTGGGCCCCGCCGCGCAGGGCTTTGACGACCACGACTTCGCCCTGCAGCTGATGGAGGAAGAAGGCGTGCTGGTGGTGCCGGGTTCCAGCTTCAACGTGCCCTACCGCAACCACTTCCGCGTCACCCTGCTGCCGGAAGCCGGCGTGATGCGCGAGGTATTTGGCCGCATCGACAAGCTGCTTGCGCGCCGTGCCGAAGCCGTCACCAAGGTGGTGCAGCTCAAGCCGCGCAGCGCGGTGGGCTGATCACTGGCGATGAGCGAAAGCACCGCAACCTGCACCCGTTACCTGGCCTTGGGCGACTCCTACACCATTGGTGAAGGTGTCCCCAGCGCCGGCACCTGGCCGTTCCAGTTGGCCGCTGCGCTGCGCGCGCAGGGCCTGCAGCTGGACGATCCGCAGGTGATCGCCACCACCGGCTGGACCACCGACGAGCTGGCCGCCGCCATCGACGCGCAGGCTCCCGAAGGTCCCTACGCCCTGGTCAGCCTGCTGATCGGGGTCAACAACCAATACCGCGGCCGGCCGCTGGCCGAATACCGGCAGCAGTTCGAGCAGCTGCTGCAGCGCGCGATTGCCCTGGCCGGCGAAGACCCGCGGCGGGTGCTGGTGCTGTCCACGCCGGATTGGGGCATTACCCCGTACGCGCAGCAGCACGGCCGCGATGCCGCCGAGGTGGCGCGCGAGATCGACGACTTCAACGCCGCCGAGCAGGCCTGCTGCGGTGACTACGGCGTAGCCTTCGTCGACATCACCGGCATCAGCCGGGACCGCGGCGACGATGCCGCGATGCTGGTCGAAGACGGCCTGCATCCCTCGGCACGGATGTACCAACGCTGGGCCGACGCTGCGTTGCCGGTGGCTGCCGGCCTGCTCCGGGCAGCCTCCACGACGTGACGGTGGATACCGCTCACCACGCACTGAGCGGCGAGGACGCACGCGCCATCGCCCGCGCCTTCGCACCACGGCGGCCCTGGGGCAACCGCTGGGACTACTACTACACGCTGGGCAAACTGCGCAGCGATCCGCTTTATCCAGGCGTGCTGCAGGCCTTGCGTGGCAGTACTGCGCCACTGCTGGACATGGGCTGCGGCCTGGGTCTGCTCGCGCACGCCCTGCGCCACGACCAGCAGACCCTTGCCTATCGCGGCGTGGACAACGACGCAGCCAAGATCCGCCGGGCCACCAAGGTCGCCGAGCGTGCGGGGCTTGTGGGCAGCAGTTTCGAGCTCATGGATCTGGCGACCACCCTGCCCAGCCATCGCGGCAGCGTCGCCATCCTCGATGTCCTGCAGTACCTGCCGGAACCGGCCCAGCAATCCCTGTTGCGGGCCAGCGCGGCAATGCTGGACGGCGACGGCCGGCTGGTGATGCGCATGGCATTGGCCGATGAAACCCGGCGTGGCCGCATCTCGCGCATCGGTGACCGCGCCGCCAACCTGATCGGCTGGATGCAGTTCCGGCCCCGTCACTACCCCAGCGCCGACGCGCTGCGGGCCGTGCTGCAGCAGTGTGGCCTGCGGGTCAACCTCAGTCCGCTGTATGGCAACACCCCGTTCAACAACTGGCTGCTGGTCGCGCACCGCGATTGAGCCCCCATCAAGCCGATTGCGGGGATAATGTCCGCATTCCCTGCCGGCCCCCCCAGGCTGGCGCAGCAACGAGATTCCCGTGAAGAAGACCTACCACCTCGCCCTCGAAGGCAAGCACCCTGATCGCCTGCTGGAAGCCAGCAAGCACGACATCCGCAAGTACACCAAGCGCGAGCGCGGCAAGGCACTGCCGGCCGGCGCCGATGCCTGGGGCTTCGACAGCAAGCTGGGCGTGGACGAAGCCTCGGCCGGCCCGGTCGGCTATGACGAGCTGTTCCGTGCCATCGATGCACTGGTCGCCGCCGGCAACACCCAGTTCTACGTCGAAGTGCTGCGCAAGCCGGTCAAGCGCAACCCGCGCCCGGCCGCCGAGCCCGCCCCGGCCGCAGAGACCGATTTCGAAGACTGATCATGTAGTGCCGAGCCATGCTCGGCAGAGGCACTCCCAGACAATGCATGTAGTGCCGAGCCATGCTCGGCAGAGGCTTTCCCAAGCAATGGCCCAGCCGAGCATGGCTCGGCTCTACATCTGCCGCAGTCCTGTCAGGACCCGGCTTTCTCGGCCGCCGCCGCTGCCGCCCGCGCTTTGTCCTTCTTGCTCGGCCTGCGGCCCTTGATGCCGCCGTTGTCGTCGGCAACCACGCTTGCCGCCGGCGCCGCCTGGCTGGGGGCAAACCCTTCCAGCACCTCGGTCGCACTCGCCAGCCCATGGCGTTTGCAGATCAGGCGCCAATGCGCCATCGCCGCTGAATCAACGAAGCTGATCGCCAGCCCCTTCTGCCCGGCACGGCCGGTCCGGCCGATCCGGTGCAGGTAATCGGCTGGCGCTCGCGGCAGGTCGTAGTTCACCACCACCGGCAGGCGGGTGATATCGATGCCGCGCGCGGCCAGGTCGGTCGCCACCAGCACCCGCACCTGCCCGTCCTTGAAATCCTGCAGCATGCGGAAACGCCGGCCCTGCGACAGCTCGCCATGCAGCGCCTGGGCATTGATGTCGGCCTTGCGCAGCTGCGCGGCCAAACGGTCGCCATCACGGATGCTGGCCACAAATACCAGTACCTGCTGCCACTGCGGGTCTTCCAGCAGGGACAGCAGCAACTCGGCACGCCGCGCACCATCAATGTGGATTGCACGCTGCTCGATGTCCGGCACCGACTGCTCGGCAATTTCCAGCCGCTGGGGTGCCTGCAGGCCCGCGGCCGCCAAGGCTTCGGTATCGGCGGCGAAGGTGGCCGAGAACAAGGCGGTCTGCCGGCGCTGCGGCAGCTCGGCCAGGATCTGCCGCAGCTCATCGCCAAAACCCAGCTCCAGCAGGCGGTCGGCCTCATCCAGCACCAACGATTGCACCTGCTTCAGGGAAAGGGCGTTGTGCGCCAGCAGGTCCAGCAGGCGTCCGGGGGTTGCCACCACCACGTCGGCGCCGCCACGCAGCGCCATCATCTGCGGGTTGATCGACACACCACCCACCGCACAGACCAGGTGTGGCCGGCGCGGCAGCTCGCGCCCCAGGGTGGTGAAGACATCGCTGACCTGCAGCGCCAGCTCACGGGTCGGCACCAGGATCAGTTGCGCCAGCACCCGCGGCTTGCGCGGCGTTGCCATGAAGAAGCGCTGCAGCGCCGGCAGCACGTAGGCGGCAGTCTTGCCCGAGCCGGTAGGTGCCAGCGCCACCACGTCCCGGCCTTTGAGCAGCAGCGGCACGGCCTGCTGCTGGATCGGCGTCGGCGCCAGGTAACCGGCCTGCTGCAGGGCCTGCTGCAAGGCGGGCAGCACATAGGGAGACAGGCCGAGTTGGGAAAAAGGCATGGTGGGGGTCCAGGACGCCGCCGGATGGCGGGGAGGCGAGTCTACGCCGTTGTCTGCGGCAGGCGGGCACGCAAACCACGCGCCTGCAGCTGCTGCAGCACCGCTTCAATGATGGCCAGGTTGTGGCCGTGCGCCGCACCTTCATGCAGCAGCACGATGGCCCCCGGGGCCAGATGCGGCACAATCCGCGCCAGCACGCTCTCTGGTGTGCAGTTGACGCCGTCGTAGCCGCGCGCGCTCCAGCCCACCCGGGTCAGCCCATGGCGCTTCAGCGCCGGGGCCACGAAGGGGTTGGTCATGCCGACCACCGAGCGGTACCAGCGTGGCGCACTGCCAGCCAGCTCACCCAGCACCTGCTGGCAATGACCGATCTCAGCGGCCAGTTGGCCCGGCCCCAGCGCCCAGAAACGCGCCTGCGGGTGCGAATGGCTGTGATTGCCCAGGCCGTGCCCGCGTTGCAGCACCTCATGCACCAATGCCGGCCGCGCTGCCGCACGTTCCCCCACCATGAAAAAGCTGGCCTTGGCGTCGTAGCGGTCCAGCAGATCAAGGATGGCCAGGGTGTCATCGGAGGGGCCGTCGTCGATGGTCAGCCAGACGGTCTGACCCGGCAGACGGCTCAGCACCGGCGCATAGAAACCGCTGTTGGGCAGGAAAACCGGCACCACGAACAGGGCATGGCTGGCCAGCAGCAATGGCAGCCCCCACACCCAGCCAAACCGCCACCACAGCAGCGCCACCAGCAACTGCGACAGAATCAGCCAGGGCAGCCAACGCCACGGGTGTACAGGAATGCGATGCAGGGTTTCCGGGGCAGTCATTCCCCATGATGCCATGCAGCGTAGAATTACCCACGTCTACGACCACTTACACGAGCTTACGATGTCTCTGGACCCCGCCCTGCGTTCGCGCATTGAATCCATCCTCGGCGCCAACCGCGTCGTCCTGTTCATGAAGGGCCAGCCGACCATGCCCCAATGCGGCTTTTCGGCCAAGGCTGTTGGCGCGCTGCAGGACCTGGGCGTGGAGTTCGGCCACATCAACGTGCTGGCCGACCAGGAAATCCGCGAAGGCATCAAGCAGTACGGCGATTGGCCGACCATTCCGCAGCTGTACGTGGACGGCGAACTGATCGGCGGCAGCGACATCATCCTGCAGATGGCCAACAGCGGTGAGCTGAGCAGCCTGCTCGGCGTTGCCGCCCCGGACCGCACCCCGCCGTCGATCACCGTCACCCCGGCCGCCGTGGAAATGCTCAAGGGCGCCCTGGCCGACGCCCCGGGTGCCGCGCTGCAGCTGAGCATCGACGCCCGCTTCCAGCCGAACTTCCAGCTGGCCCCTTTCGACGCCAACGCCATTGCCGCCGAATCCAACGGCCTGCGTGTGCAGTTCGATACCTCCAGCGCGCGTCGCGCCGAAGGCATCACCATCGACTGGGTGGACGACATCCGTGGCCAGGGCCTGGCCATCAACAACCCGAACGCGCCCAAGCCGGTGCAGGAACTGGATGTACGCAGCGCCGACGACCAGCTGCGTGCGGGCACCATCACCCTGGTGGACGTGCGCCCGCCGGAAGAACGCGCAATCGCCTCCATCAACGGCAGCTACCAAACCTTTGATGCCGGCAACCGTGAACAGTTGGAAGCCCTGCCCAAGGACACCCCGCTGGCTTTCCTGTGCCATCGTGGCGGCCGCAGTGCACAGGCTGCCGCGCAGTTCCTGGCACTGGGTTTCAGCAATGTGTTCAACGTCACCGGCGGCATCGATGCCTGGGCCGACGAAGTGGACAACAGCATCGCCAAGTACTGAGCCCTGCGCCCAGCACCAGAAGAACGCCGGCATTGCCGGCGTTTTTTTTCTGTCCGCGCCGGCAGGCTGCCCGCTTTCCGGGCGCCCAAGACAGCATCAGCATAGCCCGGGTAAGCGCAGCGCCCCCGGGAACAGGCAGCCGCTGCTATTTGCCAACGGCTGCCAACCAGCCGGAGCACGGTGCATTCCTGGGCACGTCATTGGCTGCTGGCGTTGCTGCCTTCACCCAATCAGGGAGCCAACGCTAGCGGATGCAAGACATCGCCGTCGCCATTCCTACCCGCGCTCGCCCTTGCTCCGGGCGCCAGCGACGATCAACCGGCAAAGCCACCTTCGGCCAGGAAATGCAGCTCATCCGGCGTGGGGATGCGTCCCAGCACGGCATTGCGGTGTGGAAAGCGGCCAAACCGGCGGATGATGTCGCGGTGAAGCTCGGCGAACTTCAGGTACTCCAGGTCCCCCAGCACCTCGAACATGGCCACTGAGCGGTCCTGGTCATGCGGGTCTTCGGAATGCTCGAACGGCAGGTAGATGAAAGCACGCAGCAAGGGCGCCAACTCGCGGTCCAGGCCTTCCTCGATGGTGCGCATGGCGTAGTGCCGGGCCAGCCCATCGGTGGCATAGGAATGGGCCGTGCCACGGAAACAGTTGCGCGGGAACTGATCCAGCAGGATCTGCAGCCCCAACGCCCCCTCGGCGGTGTGCAACCAATCCTCGCAACCGCGCCGTGCAGCCTGGTAATGCAGTGCCTCAAAACGCTGCCGGAACTCGGCGTCGAACGCCTCATTGCGCTCGAACCAGCGCTGCGGACCCGCCGCGCGCCAGAACTCCACCACCGATTTTTCCGTTTCCATTGCCATTCCCCAGGTAACCCCCCATTTGCGGGCGGTCACATCCCCTACCCAATGCCTTCACATTATGGGCGTTGCACACCCCTGCCTGGGAGCCAGCTTAATAGCCGACCGCCCGGCTGGGTATGAGCAAAGTGTGAAATAAGTCCAACTGTTCTGCGATGATCGCCGCACAATGCGAGCACCCGGCACGCAGAACTGCGATAGGGTTCCAAGCTTTGAACAACTGTTGGGCCTTGAGGGGGGCACTTCATGCGTATAGGAATTGTGGTCGATTCGGCCTGTGACCTGCCCGATGGCTATCTGGATGCGCACCAACTGGTGCTGCTACCCATCAGCGTGCGCATCGGCGACACCGTGTTGCCGGACAACCGTGACGAACAGGCCACCCTGGCCTTTCTGCAGGGCCCACTGATTGCCCAGGGGGCGGAGGCGGAAACCATCCCCTACAGCGCCGCGCAGATCCGCGACCTGTTCCTGCAACGGCTGGTCACCGATTATGACCAGGTGTTCTGCATGACCATCACCCGCACCCGCAGCCCGCTGCATGACAATGCGGTGCAGGCCAGCTACGCGATCCTCAACGAATACAAGCCCATCCGCCAGGCGGCCGGCTACAACTCACCTTTCAGCCTGCGCGTGATCGACACCCAGAACCTGTTCGCGGCGCAGGCCGTCAGCGCGGTGGAAGCGGTGCGCCTGCGCGACAGCGGTGCCACCGTGCCGCAGATGCGCGAGCGGCTGGAGCAGGTGGCCGGCAATGTGCACGGCTACATGGTCACCCGCGACCTGTACTACATGCGCGCCCGCGCCCGCCACAAGGGCGACCGCAGCGTGGGGCTGTTCAGCGCCGCACTGGGCAGTGCACTGGACATCAAGCCGGTATTGCACGGCTACCGCGGCAACACCGAGCCGGTGGCCAAGATCAAGGGCTTCGACAACGCGGTGCAGACCTTGTTCGGCTTCGTCGGCAAGCGCGTCGCTGCCGGTCTGATGACCCCGGTGGTCTGCGTGAGCTATGGCGGCCCGTTGGAGGAGCTGCGTGCCCTGCCCGGCTACCAACAGCTGCGCGATACGTGCCAGCAGCAAGGCGTGCAACTGCTGGAAGCAGTGATGAGCCTGACCGGCATGGTCAATGTCGGCAAGGGCGCGGTCACCATCGGCTTCGCCGACGGCCCGCATACCTTCGGCTGAACGACCCGCGTCCGTGGACAACGCCGCCACACGCGGCGCGCTAGGCTGGCTTACCCACAAGGAGTTCCAACATGACCGTGCACTACTCGATTTCGCTGCCTGACCCGGCCAAGGCCCGCGGCACCGACCCGCGCCTGTCGTTCACCGCCAGCGGTGCCGATGCCTTTGCCGAGCAGCTGCAGGCCGCCCTGCGCACGCCCGAGCTGTTCGAGCGCTGGAAAGCCACCCAAGATGAGCCAGAGGACGTGGACCCGGGACTGGGCGCCACCGATCCGCAGGCCACGGTGACAGGCGAGCAGGCCGACCTGCGCATCAACCTGGTGGCCAGCACCACCTTGTCCGGCGACCTGTTCAAGCAGCGCATGCGCTGGCTGGCCGGTAACAACTGGGAACTGCGCGACGTGCGCTGAGCCGTGAGTACGCCGGTTCTGCTTTCCTGGAGCGGCGGCAAGGACGCCGCCTGGGCGCTGCACGCACTGCAGCAACGCGATGACGTACAGGTGGTCGCACTGCTTACCACACTGACCGAAGGCCATGCGCGCTCGTCCATGCAGGGCGTGCGTCATGCCGTGCTGCAGGCACAGGCCGACGCCGTCGGGCTCCCGTTGCGGGAGGCCTGGATCCCCCAGGCCTGCGACAACGCGCTGTACCTGGCGGCGATGCACGAAGCATTGCAGCAGGCGCAACAGCGCTGGCCCGGCATCGCCCGCATTGCCTTCGGCGACCTGCTGCTGGCCGACATCCGCCAATGGCGTGAGCAGCAGTACGCCGAATTCGGCTGGCAGGCGCTGTTTCCCCTGTTCGGCCGCGACACTGCGGCACTGGCCCGGCAGATGATCGATGCAGGCCTCAAGGCACAGCTATGTTGCGTGGACAGTGCGCAGTTGGATGCCGGTTTTGCCGGCCACGTATTTGACCATGCCCTGCTGGATGCGCTGCCCGCTGATGTAGACCCCTGTGGCGAAAACGGCGAGTTCCACACCTGCGTCATCGCCGGGCCGATGTTCCGCAGGCCGCTGCAACTACAGCAAGGCGAGACCGTGCTACGCGACGGCCGCTACGCCTACACCGACTTCATCACCACAGTGGGGCCGGCCTGAGCCGCGAAGCAGTCGGTCCCACAACCCCAGACACATGCTTCGATCCCGGAGCGGATACCGTCGGAACACCGCGCGAGCTTTGCCGCTCATGCCGTGCCTACCGGGGGAGATGCATGGACCGGCTGCTGCGGCAACTGTGTGGTTCCCACGCATACGCGATTACGCCCGGCATGCTTGGCCGCATACAACGCGGCATCGGCATCAGCCAGCAGCTGCCGCGTATCACGTGTACTTGACGGTTCCAGGAACCCCACCCCGATGCTGATGCTCACCGGCCCTTCCTGCAGCGCCAGTCCAGCAACGGCAAGCCGCAGGGTCTCGGCAAGGGTGGCCATATCGTCGTGCGCAGCCCCGGGCACGATCACCGCGAACTCTTCACCGCCATAGCGCGCCAGGCAATCACCGGCGCGCCGCACGTTGGCTTGCAGGCAAGCCGCAACAACCTGCAGGCAGCGGTCGCCCGCCGGATGTCCATGTGCATCGTTGAATGCCTTGAAATGGTCGATATCCATCAGCAACAAACCCAGTCTGCCGCCACTGCGGCACGCCCGGCTCCACTCGTTCTGCAGCACCGCATCGAACTGCCGGCGGTTGGCCACGCCGGTCAGCCCGTCCTGCCTTGCCAACTGGTCCAGGGCCGCCTGGTGCTCCAGCAGACCAATCTGCAACAGCATGCTGCGCAGGCCAAACCCCAGCGTGGCCACCACGAAGCCGGTCACTGCCAGCGCCCGGGCATGGTCGACCACCAGGGTGCCAATCACCAGCAGCAACAAGGGCAGGATCATCGGCCCGCCCGCCTGCACAAGGCGTGACAAGCGAGGGCTGGGCGCAAAGCTCGAAGCGCGCACGGGCCTCACCGCCAACCAGGCCAGTATCAGAAAGGGCAGATCGATCAACAGATCGTTGTAGGCGCCGAACGAATCTTCCGAAGAAAAATGATTGATGTAGCCAGCTGCCAACAGATAGCCCACTGCATACAGCGCCAACGCCCGGAACAGGCTGCGCCACTCTGCAGTATCCGCAGCCAGCCAGCGCACGATGGCAAAAACGGCTATGCACAGGTTCTGGATATCGAACATGTAGCGCATGTTGTCCAGCGCGGCATCGTCGACGTCGACACGATCGGCAAAGAACCCGGTATGCACGAAGAACAGTACGCCCAGCAAGGCTGCCAGGGTCGCGTCTATCAGGCTGATGCTGGTGCGCTCGGAGCGCGCGCGGGCAAGGATGAACACCAAGGGCACGGCATAAAGCACGTACAACAGCATGCTGACGCGCGGCGTGAGATCGGTGCGGCCCGCTGCCAGCGCATCGATCAGGTTCAAGGCCATGCCACCCGACCACAGCAGCATCGCCATTGCCATCGCCCCCCACCCCAAGGCGGCGGCGTTACGCCGGGCACGCCACAGGCAGCAGCCGGCGGCCAGCAATGGTGCCGCGATCAAAAAGCCGAAAGAGCCCGTGCCAGCGGTACCTGCCCCTGCAGCGAGCACCAGCCCATGGCAGACCAGGAACAGCAGGACCAGCAGCAGCGGCATGCATCCCCCATCGGACAGGTCATTGCCTGCACGATAACCCGGCCACGAGGCCCGCAACGTGACCCAGGCCCCGCCACGGCATCACCAGCCCATGCCAACGCCCCGCCAAGGCAACCAGCCTGTAGTGCCGAGCCATGCTCGGCAGCGGCGTTACCGGTAGAGCCTCAGCCAAGCATGGCTCGGCTCTGCCAGCAACGGCTCAGCGCATCGCTTTGGCGTGATGGGCGATATGCTCGCCGATGAAGCTGCTGATGAAGTAGTAGCTGTGGTCATACCCCGGCTGCATGCGCAGCTGCAACGGATGCCCTACGGCGTCACACGCTGCCTGCAGCAACTGTGGCCGCAGCTGGTTCTCCAGGAACTCATCCGCACCGCCCTGGTCCACCAGCAAGGGCAGCTTTTCCTGCGCCTGCGCCACCAGTTCGGTCGCATCATGGGCTTTCCAAGCCGCACGATCGTCGCCCAGATAGGCGGCGAAGGCCTTCTGCCCCCACGGCACCTGCGACGGCGCCACGATCGGCGAGAACGCCGACACACTGCGGTAGCGGCCCGGATTCTTCAACGCGATGGTCAGCGCACCATGCCCGCCCATCGAATGCCCACTGATGGCGCGCACGTCGCTGGCCGGCACGTTGGCCTCCACCCACGCCGGCAGCTCATCGACGATGTAGTCATACATGCGGTAATGCGCAGCCCAGGGCACACGCGTGGCATTGAGATAGAAACCCGCCCCCTTGCCCAGATCGTATCCCTCGGCATCGGCGACGTTGTCGCCACGCGGGCTGGTGTCCGGTGCCACCAGAATGATGCCGTGCTCGGCCGCATAGCGCTGCGCCCCGGCCTTGGTGATGAAGTTCTGCTCGGTGCAGGTGAGCCCGCTCAGCCAGTACAGCACCGGGCAGCGGCCGTGCGCGGCCTGCGGCGGCAGGTACACGGCCACGGTCATCTCACACCCCAGCACCTTGGATTCGTGCCGGTACACGTCCTGCCAGCCGCCGAAGCAGGCACGGTGCTCTAGTCGTTGCATGGTTTGAATCCTTGGGTGTTGGGTTGCGATTGATGAAGTACGGGCTTGGCGGCTTACGCCGATCCCACAAGCCAGCCTCAGTAATGGATGACCGAGCGGATCGACTTGCCTTCGTGCATCAGGTCGAAGGCTTCATTGATCTTCTCCAGTTCCATCGTGTGGGTGACGAACGGCGCCAGCTCAATATCGCCCTTCATCGCGTCTTCGACCATGCCCGGCAACTGGCTGCGACCCTTCACGCCGCCGAATGCGGTACCCATCCACTTGCGGCCAGTCACCAGCTGGAACGGACGGGTGGAGATTTCCTGCCCAGCGCCGGCCACGCCGATGATCACGCTCTGGCCCCAACCACGGTGTGCGCATTCCAGCGCCGCACGCATCACATGGGTATTGCCGATGCACTCGAAGCTGTGGTCCACGCCCCAACCGGTCATCTCAACGACGACCTGCTGGATCGGCTTGTCGTGATCCTTCGGATTGACGCAGTCGGTGGCACCAAACTGCTTGGCCAGTTCGAACTTGGACGGGTTGGTGTCGATGGCGATGATGCGGCCGGCCTTGGCCTGGCGCGCGCCCTGAATCACCGCCAGGCCGATACCGCCCAGCCCGAACACGGCCACGCTGTCGCCCTCGGCCACCTTGGCGGTGTTGTGCACCGCGCCGATGCCGGTGGTGACGCCACAGCCCAGCAGGCAGACATGCTCCGGGTTGGCTTCCGGGTTGACCTTGGCCAGCGAGACTTCGGCCACCACGGTGTACTCGGAGAACGTGGAGCAGCCCATATAGTGGTAGATCGGCTCGCCGTTATAGGAGAAACGGCTGGTGCCGTCCGGCATCACGCCCTTGCCCTGGGTGGCGCGCACCGAGGTGCACAGATTGGTCTTGCCGCTCTTGCAGAACAGGCACTCGCCGCACTCGGCGGTGTACAGCGGAATCACATGGTCGCCCGGCTTCACCGAGGTGACGCCCTCGCCCACCTCGACCACGATGCCGGCGCCTTCATGGCCGAGCACGCAGGGGAACAGGCCTTCCGGATCATCACCGGACAGGGTGAAAGCATCGGTATGGCAGACACCGGTATGGGTGATCTTGACCAGCACCTCGCCCGCCTTCGGCGGTGCGACATCGATCTCGACGATCTGCAAGGGCTGGCCCGGACCAAAGGCAACGGCGGCGCGTGATTTCATGGTTGTTCTCCTGCGGGAATGACGGAAGACAGCGCAGTGCGCCGCCCGGGATTATTTGAGATAGGAACGGATCAGGCTGGACATCTCGGCAACACGCGCGGCACGCTGCGCGTCCGAGCGCGCCGGCTGGCCAAACTCCTCGCGCAGGTGCGCCTCCATCACCTCGGACATCAGCCCGTTGACCGCCCCGCGGATGGCTGCGATCTGCTGCAGCACCGGGTTGCAGTCCGCGCCGGCCTCCAATGCGCGCTCCAGCGCATCGCACTGGCCACGGATGCGCTTGACCCGGGCCAGGACCTTCTTTTTCTCTTCCGGCGAGTGCGGCATGGCGGCCCCGATATCCTGTACTGGGGGATAGTATATTTTGGAGCCGACGCAAATGCCATCAAGAGTGCCAAATGCGCCCCCCAATCATGCTCCAGCGCACCTTGATGGACGGCCGCGCACAAGACCGAGGTTGCCAGCTTGCGCGGCCAACCAACGGCCTGCATGCTCACGCAAACATGCTCCCTCTGCCATGGACCACCCTATGAAAGCTGCCCTGATCGCACTTTCCCTGCTCAGCCCCACCGTCCTGGCTTGCGAAGCCTCGCAATTGGGTCTTTCCGGTTCGGTCATGGTGCCTACCTGCTTCCCCAACCGGATGCCTGACCAATGCCGCAACGCGGGGGAACTGCTGGGCCACTATATGGAAGCGATACCAGACAGCGATGATGTCCTCACCATCGGCATTCACAGCAGCCCATGGCATCTCTATGACACAGAGATGCGCATCCTCTCCATCGAAGAATTTGCCAGCTCCGTTCGCTCCGGGCTTGACGGCAAAGTCACCCGCATCGAACTGATCGCTTCCTGGACAGCTGTCTCACCCAGCCCCGGCGTGCCCTCATTGGCCGCACAACTTTCCGATGCCCTGGGTGGCTTTCCCGTAAGCGGTGAATCCGGCTTTCTGTGGCTCAACAAGGATGGCACGCGTCACACCACCCGCCAGGCGTTCACCGTACGCGAAGGAGCCGGTTCCTATTCCGTTTCAGAGGGTGAACCCTTGCTGGTCTCCCTGGTCGCAGGCTGGCCTGCGCAATTGCCGGAGAACGCCGCACCGGGCGACGCCTACGTGCAGATGCGCGCTGCCGCCGGCAAGGATATTTTCCTGCTGTGTCCTGATGAGGCGCTGCTCGGTTTTGAACATGCCGCCGAAATGGGAAACGCGGTAGCCGCCTACAATGCCGCGATCATGCGACTGGAACGCAGCGGCAAAAGCGACCGCGCCGCTGCGTTGGCACTACTGGAACGCGGTGTCGCGCTGGGAGACGAAAAATCACGGGTCAAGTTGGATCTATTGAGATCGAACAACTGACGTGCCGGTCCTGCTCCATCTGCGTTCCTGCACCAGCACTCAAACGACATGGATGCCGCGCAACCACGCCAGCGCATCCTCCGTCCATCGATCCGTGTCCTTGCCCTGCTTCCTGACACCGAAGGCGTGGCCGCCGCTTTCATAGAGCCTGAGCTCCACACTGCCGCCGGCCCGCTGCAACGCCCTGGCATACACCTCCGAGTAATAGGATGGATCGACCGGGTCATCCTTGGCATGGATGAGCAGCGTGGGCGGCACCGCGGCAGACACCTCGATATCGGTGTTCAGCTCCTGTGCGGCGACGGCTTTGGGCGTCTTGTTCTTGTGCTCCATCGTCAGGTGGCCGGGATACACGGGTATTGCGAAGTCAGGGCGACTACTGACCTGGTCAACCGCGTCGATGGCCGCATAGGTGCGTTGCCTGAGACCCGTCGACGAAAGCACCGCAAGATTTCCCCCTGCGGAAAACCCCATCACCCCAATCCGGTCCGGGTCCACCCCATATGCCTGCGCGTTGTAGCGGACCAGCGACAGCGCTCTTTGCGCATCCTGCAGCGCCATCGGAATCGCGGGCTGCTCATGCCGCCGGGTCTCACTGTTCCAGTTGCAACCGGTATTCGGCACGCGGTACTTCACCAGGATGCAGGTGATGCCGGCATCGGTCAGCCACTTGCAGACATCGGAGCCATGAAGCCCCAGCGTGCTGTTGGGCCCTATCGCCAAGGCCTTGTAGCCGCCGCCGGGAAATACCAGCACCGCCGCCCGCGACGAATTGTGCCGGGGCGAGTACACGAGATAGCTTGGCCGGGTCCAGGCCCAGGGTTCAGGGGCAAGCGCGTTGATACCGTCGAGCAGTACCTGCGAGCCCTCGGGCCACAGCGGCACCTCCTGCGAGTAGGCGATGGCAGGCGACGGCTGTTCTGCTGCATCGACGGAGGACTTGCCAACCGTGGGCTGCCCCAAGGCATCGGCAGCGCTGCTGCCCGATGCGCTAGCCAGCAACAGCAGTGAAATGAAACGAAGGGAGGCTGTGCAAGACATATTCGAATCCTTTGTTCTCTGAAGCACCAAAAGTTTTGCCGACGCCGGAATCACCTGCCAGAGCCGCATACGCTCCCCATTCCGCAGCCGCGAGGGCTCAACGAACCACACCGCTCTCTTTCTCAAGCTGCTGCTCGAAGCGCAGGCGAGCGTTGCGAACCAGGGTCGGCAGCAGTGTTGGATCAACAAAGGCATCCGCGTCACCCGCCTGCCTGCGCTGTTGGCGCCCAAATACATCCGTCATCTCCGGGTGACCGCTGAGCACGATATCCGCCTTCATACCCGCAAGCTTTGCGAATGTCGCCTCGAAATCCCCGGCAATGGCCGGATAGCCCTTGTTGCCGACCAAGGTATTGCCGGCAACCGTGATGCTGCACAGGAACAGCAGCGGGCGCGGCGTGCCGCGATCATTCACCGTCATGCTCCAGCTGGTGCAGCCACGGGTATGGCCCGGGGTCAGATGCGCCGTCAGCTCGACCTCGCCCAGCTGGATCGTCTGCCCATCGGCAACTTCCTGATCCACGCTGATCGGCGCAAACGGCTGTACGCCATAGTTGGTGTCGCCCTGGTTGCGGCCGTTCTCCAGTGCCCAGCGGTCGCCGGCGCTGGCGAGCACGCGCGCGCCCGTATCACGCTGGAGCTGCGCCAGTGCGCCGACATGATGGGCGTGGGCATGGTTGTTGATCAGCAGCCGGACATCACGCAACGGAACGCCGACGGCTTCGATGTTGCGTTCAATCTGGCCGGCGTTCTCCGCCAAGGTCGCATCGAGCAGGATGGCGCCTTGCCTGGATACGATCAGATAGGCCGCCAGCCCTTGGCTGCCGACATAGTAGACGTTGTCGACAATCTGGAAGGGTTCGGTCGCTGCCGTCCATGCCGGTGGATCAGCGGCCCATGCCGTATTGGCCATCAATCCGCTGATCACCAGCGCGGCCACCCGTGCGCGCCAACCATTGCCCTGCCCTGCGTTCATTGCTACACCTGTTCTGGAAGTGGTTGCCACTGTGGGCGCGGATTGGCGACGCCACAAATGCGAAGAACTGGGCCGAGCCATGAGTTTTTTCTGGGCCTGGGGAGATCGGCAGACGCCCGCCGGGACGCGCGAAACCTGTCTGCACCGCTGCCGCAATCGGCCGCGTTGAACCAGGGCCGTTCGCAGCGCTCTGTAATTGCGATTTCCGGTACTGCTTTTTTTACGGCATTCGCGCGTGAACCCTGTCGACGCGCGCTTGCGGGCAGCAGTATCTTCGCCCCCATCTGCCCGGAGAAGCCACAATGGTCACCCGATCCTTGTCCCTGCTGCTTCCATCCCTGATCGCCGTCGTGCTCCTGACAGCCTGCGATTCCAGCAAGCCGCCAGCTGCAGCCGAGGCGACAGCCGCAGCCAAGCCGTCAGAGCTGCCGCTGTTCGAAACCTTCGGCGACCTGCACCGCGACATCGGCAGCAAGGTGCCACTGGCACAGCGCTACTTCGACCAAGGCCTGCGCCTGGCCTATGGTTTCAACCACGAGGCGGCCGGGCGTGCATTTGCCGAGGCCGCGCGGCTGGATCCGGCCTGCGCCATCTGTATCTGGGGCCAGGCCTTGGTGCTGGGCCCCAACATCAACATGCCGATGGACCCGACCGTTGCCAGGGACGCCGCCGCGCTGGCGGCACGTGCCAGCCGCCTGGCCAGCACCGCGCGGCCGGTGGACCGGGCACTGATCACAGCGCTGCAGCAGCGCTATGCCGATCCTGCACCGGAAGACAGGCAGCCACTGGACCGCCGCTATGCCGAAGCAATGGCCAGGGTCGTGGCGCAGTACCCGCAGGACGATGATGCAGCCACGCTGTACGCCGAGGCGCTGATGGACCTTTCGCCGTGGGCCTACTGGCAGGACGGCAAGCCCCGTGCATACACGCCCACCCTGGTGGGCGAACTGGAGCGCGTGTTGGCGCGCAACCCGCGCCATATCGGGGCAATGCACTACTACATCCACGCAATGGAATCCTCGCCCGAACCCAAGCGTGCCGAGCCGCATGCCGATGCCTTGGCGGCATTGGCACCCGGATCCGGCCATCTGGTGCATATGCCTGCGCATATCTACATCCGTGTGGGCCGCTACCACGATGCAACGATGACCAACCTTTCCGCCACTACCGCCGACAAGGATTTCCTTGCAGTCTGCCGCGGCAGCAACGGCGTCTATCCGTTGGGTTACGTGCCGCACAACTGGCATTTCGCGACGATGACCACCGGCCTGACCGGCTCGCGCACCTTGTCACTGCAGGCCGCGCAGCAGACCGCCGCGCGCGCCGACCGCAAGGTGATGGGCGAGGCGCCAATGCAGTTCATGCAGCAGTTCTTGGTCACCCCATTGCTCACCCAGGTGCGGTTTGGCGATTGGGACGCGATCCTCGCGGACATGCCTGCCGCAGCGGAACTGCCCTACCCCGCTGCGATACGCCACTTTGCGCGCGGCATGGCGTAGGCGCGCAAGGGCAACCTGGAGCAGGCACTTGCCGAGGCCAGCGCACTGCACTCGATCGCCGCCGACCCGGCGATGGCACAGATCAGCTTCTTCGACATAAACCACGCGGATGGTGTGCTGCGGGTAGCCGACGCGCTGTTGCAAGGCGAACTGCTGCGCACGCAGGGCAAGCACGATGCGGCGCTGGCCGCGCTGCGCGAGGCGGTGCGCGCCGAGGACGCCCTGGCCTACAACGAGCCTGCCGACTGGCCCTTGCCGGTACGCCCCTATCTGGGGGCCGCGTTGTTGGAAGCCGGCGATGCCAAGGGTGCGAGCGCCGCCTTCGATCAGGACCTGAAAGCCTATCCCGCCAACGGTTGGTCCCTGCAGGGGCTGGCACAGGCGCAGCAGGCACTGGGACAGAAAAAAGCGGCTGCCGAAACCCAACGCCAGCAGGCAGCCGCCTGGCAATGGGCCGATGCGCCACTGACTGCAGCGCGTTACTGAACCGGCAGCGCCGCAGTGGTTTGATGGCCAGCCTGCTGCAGCTCGGCCATCGCCGCCAAGGCGGTCGCCTCACGCTGCTGCCAGCTGCCGCGCAGCTGGCGATAAGGTAGCTGGCGCGCTTCAAGCGCGCGCAGGTACCAGCCATGCTGCCAACGGCGGAAATCCGCATCACGGCGCGTACCGTCCTGCACGAAAGGCACATCCGGCGCGCACAGCAATACCAGGTCGTAATGACGGGCCGACAATGCCTGCAGCAGCGGATCGGCACGCCCGAACATGGCCTGCGCATACATCAAGGTGGTCAGCGGCGAGGTATCACAGGCCAGCCAGGCGCTGGCGGTTTCCAGCAGGGCCTCCTCGCGGGCGATCTGGGTCTGGGCGATATGCAGCAGATCGGCCTCCTGCAGTTGGCCATTATTCGCCTCCCACAGCTCCCGTCCGTACTCGGCGGCATGCACGCTGCCACAGCATTCGGCCAAACGCCGCGCCAGCGTGGACTTGCCGGTGGACTCGCCCCCCAGCAACACCACCCGCTTGACGAAGTGGCGGTATACCTGCGGTGCCAACTGCCGCCGCTGCGCATGCAGATCGGCACGCAACGCAGTGCCCGAGATCGGCACCGTGCGCCGCGCCGGGTCCACCGCCACATGCGCCACCGCGCAACCGCCATGCAACTGCTGTTGCTGTGACAGCACTTCGGCAAAGCCGGGGCCGTAGTCCTCACTGCTGAACACCACGTCCACCTGCTGGCGGATCACCTCACGCAGCAACCAGGCCATGAACAACCGGTGCACCGCGTCGCTGGCGTCGTTGTCCGGCAGAGCGCGCTTAGGCAGGCCCAGCCGCTGGCAGTGCGCGGCCAGGCGCGCATCGTCCAGCACCCAGTGCTGGGCACCCGGGTACAGGCTGCGCAGCCACTGCTCACGCCGCTGCGGCTCCATTCCGGCGAACTCGGGCTTGGTATAGCTGACCACGATCAACTGGGCGCAGGCGGCCTGCGCATGGTCCAGCAGCAGCTGATGGCCGCGATGCAGCGGGCAGAACTTGCCCACCACCAGGCCGGTGCGCGGCATGCTCATGCCTGCGCGCCCTGCGTGCGCCACAACTTCCGCCAGTGCCGCCAGGCCAGCCACGCATTGATCCAGTAAGCCGCGTACAACACGGAGGTCAGGGTCAGCCCGCGCGAAGCGTACAGCGGTACCGCGATGGTGTTGACCAGCACCCACACCGGCCAGGTTTCGATGCGCCGGCGCATCAGCAGCAACTGCGCCAGCACCGACAGGCACAGCACCGAGGAGTCGGCAAACGGCGCGTAAGCGTCGGTGAAGCGATGCAGCACCAGTCCGTAAGCAGCACCGGCCAGCAGCGCACCGGCGCCCATCAGCAGGAAGCTGCGCAATGGCGTGCGCTGGATCGGCAAGGCTGCATGACTGGCACTGGCATGCCAGTTCCACCACCCAAACAGGCTGGCCACCACGAAGAACACCTGCAGCAGCACATCGGCATACAACTGGGTATGCCAGAACAACAGGCCGAACAGCGAGCAACCGATGATGCCCGTCCACCAGGTATGCACGCTGTTGCGTGCGGCGCACAGGATGGACGCGGTAGCGAAGGCGTTGGCGGCGATTTCCAGCCCGGTCATGCAGCCAGGCCTTCATCGAGATCGGTGGTGTATTGCAGCACTTTGTCCTCCGCATGCATCGGCACGACCTGCACCGGCAGGCCGTCCAAGGTAAGTTGCAACGCCGCCTGCGCCGGTTGCGCATGCGCCATCTCGGCAAGCGGCAGATACAGGCTCACCGCAGCATCGTGGTGCTGGTGCACGCGAAAGCGCGACAACGGCAGCGCCGCCAGGGCATGGGTCAGGTCGATGTTGTTGATCCAGCGGCCGCTGTGAGTGCGATAGCGTACCGGTCGCCTGCCCTGCAGGTCGACGATCATCGGCAGCCGCCCATGCATGGCCAGGGCTCCCCGGTCGCCGGTGCGGTAACGCAGCAGCGGCAGGCAGAAGTTGAAGCCACCGGTCAGGGTGATCTCGCCCACTTCACCCGTGGGTAGCGCATTGCCATCGTCGTCCAGCACTTCCACGTACATGCCCGGCTGCAGCAGCACATGCCCACCGGCAATGGCGTCATGCACCGCCAGCGGACCGGCTTCGTTCATCGAATAGATATCCAGTACCGGGCAACCGAACTGCTGCTGCAAGGCCTGGCGCAGACCCGGCGACAAGGCCATCGACACCGACAGCAGGGCGCGCGGCCGGTGGCGCGGTGCCAGCTCAAGCAAGGTGGCGAAGGAAATGGGATCGCCGGCGATCACTTCCGGCTGCAGCGCATCGATATAGCGCGCACGGTCATCCGCATGCCGCCAATCGTCCGGATGCAGGTTGATCTTGGCCAGACCGGATTCGCCCATGCTCGGCGTCACCGATACATAGGTGAAACAGCGTTGCTGCATGCCCAGCAGCATCACCCCCATCTGCCCCTGGCCATTGCGCAGCTGCACGCCAAACCGGGCCAGTGCGCGCTTGTGATAGGCCAGGTAGCGTGCGGCCACCACCGGATGCGAGGGCAGCACCAGCGGATGCCCGGTAGTGCCGGTGGTGCGGAAATTCATCATCCGCTGCAGCGGCACCGGATCGGGAACGAACTGGGCGATGTCGGCAGCCAAGTCACCGCGATGGGTGGTGGCGATGTCCTCGAAGCATGCAACATGCCCGCGCGCGCGGAAATACGGCACCTGTGCCACCACATCCTCGACAAAGCCCTGCAGCCACGGTGGCGGTGAACCCGGCTGCCACTGGAAACCAGCGCCGAGGATGTCGTGCTCGTACGCGCGTACTTGTTGCACTTCCTCGGCGAGCAGTCGATTGCCACTCTGGTTGCGGTAACGCGGTGCCGCCGGATGCTCGCGCATCCGCTGCAGCATCGCCCTGCCCGCTTCGCTCAGGGTGGGATAGCGCTCGCCGTCGTGAGGGTCCCGGTTCACTTGCACGTCCACCAGCGCGTTCACTCGCGCGTCCACTTGTCCGCCGACTCCTCGGCGGCCTTGCGCGCCAGCGCCTCGCGGATCGCACGCGCGCGCGCTTCAGCGGCGCGGCTGGCGTCCAGCAGGCGACGGCGCTCGACGCTGCTGACGCTGGCCAGGCGATCGGCTGCCTGTGCGGCGGTTTCACCCGCAGGCAGCAGGCCCAGCCGCGCGATGGCTGTACGCACCAGTTCCTCGCGCCGGTCCGGGTCGTGCAGATAGCGGTTCACTGCGGCCTCCGCTGCCAACGCGGGCACTGCCTCGGCAATTACCGGCAGCAGCGCCTCACGCGGGAAGCGCAGCACGTGCCAGGCCTCATCAGCGAGCAGCCAGGCCATCACCGCGGATAGACTCAGCTGGTTGGTGGTGACCGCGGCCAGGTCGCCGGACAGGCTGGCCTGCAATGCGGCAGGCAAGGCGACGCCGTGCAATGCCAGCACGTCATTGACCACGGCGGCGGCGTGCAGCTGTCCTTCGCGGCCGCGCCGTGGCGGATCAAGGAAGTCCGGTGGTGTATCGATCAGGCGACGCAGCAGGGCGTCCAGCGGGGCGCTGTTGCTCATGGGTGGTTCCGTAAGGTCTTTTTCATCGGCCGACCACGCCCGGTGACTGGTAATGGCGTTGGCTGAACTCACGTGCGAAGACCAGCAGATCGGCCATGTCACGCACGACATGGATATCCCAGCCCTGCTCGCGGGCGCGCAGCAGGTCGGCGGTCCAGCCCTTTGCGCCGGCCATGCTTGCTGGCAGCGGGCTGTAAAGATTCAGCGCCATGGTGCCGCCAGCCCGGGCTGCACGCAGCGCCTGCGCGGCGACATCCCAGCCGCTGTTGCCGCGTTCGTCCTGCTCGAACATGGTGGTGATGCCATCGTCGGAGATATGCAGGATATGCACGGCACGCGCAGCCACCGGCCGCTGCGCATAAGTGCTGCGCAGGCGATGGATGGGAAAAGCCGTTGCGCCACCGAAGTAACCCACCAGCACCTTGAGGATGTCGTCCTCGCTGCGCACGAAGCCATCGGTGTGCAGGCATTGCTGTTTGCCGCTCCACAAGGTGGCCTGCACGCGCGCACCCGCGCGCAACGCCGACAACGCGATCACCGCACCGGCCAGGGTCAGCCAGGAGGTGACCTGCTGCGGATCGGGCATGGAGCCTGAGCTGTCCACGTACAGGTCCAGATCAATCGGTTCATTGGCAGGCTCGTTGCCCGGCGCCGGCCCCATCACCCGCTGCACCGTGGTCACGCCCGGCACCACGGTGGGCGACTGCATCACGGTCTGCAGCCAATCCACCGCGTCCAGCGGATCGCCTGGTTCCCAGGGCTCCAGCCCTTCCAGTTCGAGCTCCTGTGCCTGCGGTTGCGGGCTCACCGGGAAGCGGATCAGGTGCGGCAACGCCCGTTCGCGGTAATAGCGCACCGCGAATTGCTGCGGGTCCATGTCCAGCCCGGCCGCACGCAGTATCTCGCCGTACTCGAACGGCTCGCGGGTCTGGCCGTGTCCCGGTGCGCTGGTCGGCAACGCGTCCTCCGGCGCCACGTCTGCCATGCCAGCCTCGTCCTCACCGGTGATGCGCGGATCCAATGCCGGATGCAGCACCGGTGCGAGTTCGTCATCTTCCAGCCGGTCCAGTCCCACCGGCTGGCTGCCACGCCCGGCATGGCGGGTATCCATCAGCGCGTCGACGCGCGCGTCACTGATCGTCTCCAGCAAGTGCGGCAGCAGCAAGGCGCTGAAACGGCTGGCACCTTCCATCCACTCGCCGGCATAGGTGCGGATCACCCGCGCGCCCAGCCAGGCATCGCCGCGCAGGCCTGCAGCTTCCAGCGCTGGTCCGCCGAGGCTGCCGGCCGGCTGCTGCCACAGCTGCTCATAGATGCCCATGTACAGTTGCCACAACGGTGAACTGCCGTTGGCACCTGCCGCAAGACGCTGGTAGATCGCGGCCATGCGCAGGCCGCATTGGCGTTGCAGGCGGTCATTGATCAACAGGTCGGTATAGAGGTTGGCGACCATCGGCGCGTGCGCTTCCAATGTCGGTAGCGCGCGACGGATACGCGCCAGCAGCCGCGCGTGATCCGTTGCAGTCGCAGGTGCCAGCACGTGATGGCCGATCTCGTGGGCGAGGATCTCGCGGGCGTGATCCTGCAGCCCCAAACGCTGCACCTGCGGCAGATCGATCACCACCCGCTGGTCGGCCAGGCGGATCATCGCGAAGCTGCCGCTCAGGCCTTCCTTCGCCGCCTCGACGCTGCTATCGCACAGCCGGGGATCCTGCAGCCGGGTGAAACGGCTCCAATCAGCCAAGGCCAGCGGCCAGGCGGCGCGCCAGTTGGCCAGCAGGCTTTCCTGTTCGGTGCTGCTCATGCCGCGCCCGGTAGCAGGCGCACGTGGTGCGACCATGGCGAATACAGGGCGATACCCGCCGGCCCAGCCACTGCCACAAGGCCATCAGCGGGTGCGGCGTAAGCGATGGTGGTCGTGCCAATGCGCGCGCCCTGGCTGTCGATTGAAAGCTGCGTTGCCGGCGTGACCCGCGCGGCAGCAAACTCCGCTGCGCTGGCCGGCAACACCACGCCACCGAAGGCATCGGCGATCAGCAGGTAATGGCGGTCGCCGCTACGTGCGATGAAGCCTTCCGCGCTGGCACGCAGCTCCGGCGGCGCAGCGAAAGGGCCACCAAAGCCGGTGAAGCCGCCCACCGTCTGTCCCTGCGCGCTTGCCGCTGCACCCTGCGGGTGCCACCAGCGCTCGCTGCCAAGCTGGCTGCGTAGCGACGGCCACTGAGCTTCGTCGACCCCCAAAGCCTCTGCCGCCAATGCAGCAGGCAGGCCATCGGCCTGCGCCAACGCTGCCTCGCGCAGATGCGCCATGCCCGCCTGCCACGCACACAGCGCGCCGACGCTGCGCAAGGCCGCCGTGCTGTCACAACGCGGCGCCAATGCGGCCATGCGCTGCAGCCATGCGTCAATGCGCACGCCCGGCACCTCGTGCATGCGTACAACCGCATTGCTGAGCGCCCCCAGCGTCTCCAGCGGTGCAGCTGCGATCAGTGGTGCGGCAGGCACTACCAGCTGCTGCCACGCGGCATCTACCCACGGCAAGCGAGCTGCCGGTCCCGCCAGTCCCTGTGCAACCAGTTCCAGCCCCAGCTCGAAGGCCACCTCGGTGGCCGCCGGCATCGCAGCTTCATCCACTGCGGCAATCGCCAGGCACAAAGGGTCCAGCATCTGCGCGACAAAGACCGAAAACGCCGCGGTATCCAGAGTGGGCCAGCGTCGCCTTGCTTCGGCAACCTGCTGGTTGAGCAGGCTGCGGCGCGAAGCCAACAGACCGGTCAGTGCGGATGACAGCATCTCAGCGCGCCTGCTGCCAATGCAGGTAGTTGGTGTAGCGTTGGTGCAGGTACTTGAGCTTGAGCAGGTCGTCGTACAGATGACCGTAGAGCTTGCGGCCCTTCACCCGTTCCTCCACCAGCCGTTCGATGCGCGTGAGACGCGCACGCGTCTCGCGCTCGCTGACGCCATCCAGGCCGCGCGCGAACTGCGCGGACAGCTCGCCGACCGGGTCGTTGCGGTCCAGGTCCAGGCGGTCGTACTCGGCATTGGAGCTGTCCAGCAACCAGCGCAGCCAGCTGAGCCGGTCGCTGCGGTAAGCGGCGTTCTCCGGCAGCGCGAAGAACGGCGCGTCCAGATCCGGTTGCAGCTTGTCGTTGAGCACGAACGGCAACACCTGGCGCACGTCGTCCAGCGCGACCGCGGCATTGCCCCGGAACCACGCCAGTGCCTTGGCGAACATCAGCAAGGTCATCAGGTTGCGCACCGACAAACCATTGCGGGTCTGGCAGCCCAGGTCCTTCATGCGATCACGGCCGGAATCGGCGGCAATCGCCTGGGCCCAGTCAACACCAGCCAGGCGCACGGTGTCCTTGGTCAGGTACTCGAACTGCACACCTGCGGTCTCCATCAACTCGAACTGGCTGCTGAAGAACTCGATGCGCCTGCGCACGTCCTGCGGCACTTCAACCGCGCGGATCTGCTGCAGCATCAGGTCGCCTTCTTCCTCGCTGAAGATGATCTCGCGCGGCACCACTTCTTCCGGACGGATGTTCTGCTCGATGCGCAGCAGCATGTCTTCCAGGAAGCGCGGGTTGAAGGCCAATGCCTGCACCACCACGTCGATGCGGTCGCGCAGGGCCTCGATCACCTGGTAGGTGCCGCCGCCACGGTCGTCGTTGGCAGTGAGGTACCACGCCGACTCCGGGCATTCGTAGACCTGGTTGAGCACTTCGGCGTAGTTGTCGCCCATCACCGTCAGCAGCGCGCTCTGGGTACGGGTGGGGATGCGGTTGTACTCGTCGATGATCTTGACCCGCATGCCCAACCAGCTACGCCAGGCGATGCGGATCTGCGACATGTCCTGCGCGGCGACCAGATCGGCCGGCAGCGGATTGCCGAGCAGGTCGGCGATGGTCATCTGCGGGTGACCATGCTGCATGGCGCGCCGCACCTCGCGCACCGGGTAACCGGCAAGCACGCCCATCAGGATCGCACTGGCGGTCTTGCCACGCCCGGGGCCGCCGACGAACAGGCATTTGCGGCGGGTGGCGAACGTCAGCAGCGGCAGCAGCACGTAACTGGAATAGCTCTGCGCCGAGGGCAAGGTCAGCTGGCGGCGGGTATCGCCCACATTGAAGCTGGCCGAGGGACCGGCGTGGTACTCGATGTCGTAATGCGGGCTGATGATGGCGTTGTTGACGATCCAGAAGTAGGCCTGCCGCAGCTTCTCGTCCAGCGCCAGCGGCGCGGCAGCGGCGGCATCGGCCAGCTGCACCGGTCCTTCATACAGTTCGGCCACATCGAAGGTCCGCGCCACCGGCTCGGCCTTCGGGTTGGTTGGCGCCTGCGACAGGCGCTGGAACAGGTTGAATGGCGACACCGGGCGTCCCTTCATCACGGAACCCGGATTCTAACGTGGGGGCCGTGACGTCGGCCGTCGCTCAGTCAGTCGGTTGCGCGGCCTGCTCGAACTCGAATACCTGCACGCGCTCGCCGGCGGACACAGTGGCCGTCAGCCGCCGGCCGTTGCGCTGGTAGGCGATCCGTTGCGGGAAGTCATGTTGGAGGTTCTCGAACACCACTGACTGCGCGCCCTGCGCCACCAGCGCGAACCTGACCGGCGCGGGATTCCCTGCAACATCGGCGACGTAGTACAGCTGCCCGCCGTCATCGATGATGCGCAGACGTTCCTGGAACCGCAGTTCGCCTTGCCGATAGCTGCGGCCCTCGCCTTCCAGGACATCCGCCTGGCGACGCCAGTGCTCAGCACCGCTGGTACCTGCTGCCATGCCGGTGCGCTGCCAGTTGCCCAGCAGCCAGTCCAGCGACGCCAGTTCCGCCGCAGCGGCGGTCACGGCACTGGCTGCACCGACCAGCAGGACCAAGCAGAGCAAGGACCTGCGCATCAGCCGCGCGGCGGGATCAGCGCATCATCCAGTGCGCTTGCCCGCTGCCAGGCCGGGCGGGCACGCAGGCGTTCGCCATACGCAGCGAACGCATCACGCGCTGGCATGTTCTTGAACATCTGCCCCCACAGGATCTGGCTGCCGACGTAGACATCGGCCGCGCTGAAGCGCTGGCCAAGCAACCACGGCGACGCCGATGCGGCCAGCTGCTCCAGGGTATCGATGGTCTGCTCGAAGCTGCCGTAGCCCACGGTGCCAGCCTTCTCCAGGGGCGCAAGCAGGCCCAGCGCCTTGGCGCTGACAGCGGCTTCCACCGGTCCGGCAGCGAAGAACAGCCAGCGCAGGTAACTGCCACGCAGCGGATCATCCAAGGCGGGCGCCAGCCCTGCAGCGGGAAACGCATCGGCCAGATAGGCACAGATCGCGGCAGCCTCGGTCACCACCACGCCACGGTGCACGAGGGTCGGCACCTTGCCCATCGGGTTGATGGCGAGGAAGTCCGGGCCTTTCATGCTCTGGCCGTACTCCAGCACCTCGGTGCGATACGGCTGGCCCAATTCCTCAAGCATCCAACGCACGATGCGGCCGCGCGACATCGGGTTGGTATAGAAGACGATTTCTTCTGTTGTGCTGCCCATGCGCCTGACTCCAGGGGATAAGGCCGCAGTCTAGCAATTACGCCGGCACTGTCATTCCCGCATTGGCGGGAATGACAGTGAAGCAAGTCCGACCCCGAAGACTAGACCCTCGGCTCGGTCGCCCGCTTCAATCAATACGCAAATTCGCCGAACAGAGGATCCACGCTGCCATTCCAGCGGCCATGGAACAGTTCAAGCTTGCGCTCGGCGGCGGTCTTGCCGGAGTCCACGATCTCCTGCAACACATCCAGGAAGCGCGTCTCGTCCTGACCATCGGTATTGAGCGCGGCACGGCGACGCAGGCCATCACGCGAAATCGCCAGCGCCTCACGCGCCAGGTCGCGCACCGTGCCGTTGCGGAACGGCAGGTTCATCGCCTGCTTCGGCACGCCGTCGCGCAGCACGTTGCGCTCGGCCAGGCTGAAGTCCTTCACCAGGTCCCAGGCCGCGTTCAACGCCGTTTCGTCATACAGCAGGCCCACCCAGAACGCCGGCAGCGCGCAGATGCGGCTCCACGGGCCACTGTCGGCACCGCGCATTTCCAGGTACTTCTTCAAACGCACTTCCGGGAAGGCGGTGGTGGTGTGGTCCGACCAGTCACGCAGGGTCGGCAATGCACCTGGCAGTACCGGCAACCTGCCCTGCAGGAAATCGCGGAAGCTCTGCCCGCTGGCATCGTGATAGATGCCGTCGCGGTAGGAGAAATACATCGGCACGTCCAACAGATAGTCGACGTAACGCTCGTAGCCGAAGCCATCCTCGAACACGAAATCGAGCATGCCGGTGCGGTCCGGATCGGTGTCGGTCCATATATGCGAGCGGTAGCTCAGGTAGCCGTTGGGCTTGCCTTCGGTGAACGGCGAGTCGGCGAACAGCGCGGTGGCAATCGGCTGCAGGGCCAAGGACACGCGGAACTTCTTCACCATGTCCGCTTCGCTGGCGTAATCCAGGTTGACCTGCACCGTGCAGGTGCGGGTCATCATGTCCAGGCCGAGCGAACCGACCTTGGGCATGTAACTCTTCATGATCTGGTAGCGGCCCTTGGGCATCCACGGCATGTCGGCACGCGCCCACTTGGGCTGGAAGCCCATGCCCAGGAAACCCAACTGCAGCTCGCCGGCCACCTGCGCCACTTCATTGAGGTGGCTGCCGGTTTCCACGCAGGTCTGGTGCAGGGTCTCCAGGGCCGCGCCGGAAAGTTCCAGCTGACCGGCCGGCTCCAAGGTCACCGAAGCACCATCACGCAACAGGGCGATGGTATTGCCGTTCTCCTGCACCGGCTCCCAGCCGAAGCGGGTCAGGCCATTGAGCAGCGCATTGATGCCGCGCTCGCCCTCGAAGGTGGGCGGACGCAGGTCATCCAGGCGAAACCCGAACTTCTCGTGCTCGGTGCCGATCCGCCATTGCGACCTGGGCTTTTCACCCGAGGCAATGCTCTGGACCAGCTGGTCGCGGTGGGTGATGGGGGTATCGGCGACGTGGCTCGGGCTCGACAAGGGCAGGCTCACTGAATTCTGGGCTGGGCGCAAAGGTGGGGGCCAGCCTCCACCAACGCAAGGTGCGCACTATATCGCGGCGATCCTTGCCATCATGTCACGGCGACGGTTTTCAGCGTCCTAAAAAAGCAGACTTGACCGTCCGCCAGCTGCGCCTGCGAGTCATTCCGCGGCAGATCGGGCACACCGCCTACACTGTCGGCATGAGCCGTTCCCACCACACTGAAACCCATCGCTCCGAGCGCGTCGGCTGGCTGCGCGCTGCCGTACTGGGGGCCAATGACGGCATCGTCTCGGTCGCCGGGCTGGTGGTTGGCGTGGCCGCCAGCGGTGCCAGCCCGTCGGCCATCCTGGCCACCGGCGTGGCCGGCACCGTGGCCGGTGCCATGTCGATGGCCGCCGGCGAATATGTCTCGGTGATGTCACAGGCCGACGCCGAACACGCCGACCTCGCGCTGGAGCAGCGCGAACTGCACGAAGACCCGCACAGCGAGCTGCAGGAACTGGCCGGGATCTACCGGCGGCGCGGGCTCAGCCCCGAACTTGCCCAACAGGTGGCCGAACAGCTCACTGCCCATGATGCGCTGGCCGCCCATGCCCGCGACGAGCTGGGCATCACCGAGGAACTGCGCGCGCGGCCACTGCAGGCCGCATTGGCCTCGGCCAGCGCATTCACCGTGGGCGCTGCCTTGCCAGTCCTCACCGCCCTGCTTGCACCGGCCGCGCGGGTGGCCGCCACAACCACCGCCGCCACCCTGGTTGGGCTGTGCATCACCGGTGCGCTGGCGGCCCGGGCCGGCGGCGCGTCGCCGCTGCGCGGCGCACTGCGCGTGGTGTTCTGGGGGGCATTGGCGATGGCTGCGGCGGCCGCGATCGGCCACCTGTTCCAGATCAGCGTCTGAGTGATGAGCGCGGCCGCCGACAGCACCACCGCCCTGCTCGCGCAATTGTCCTCGCTGGTGGACTGCCAGCGCGCCGAGGGCTATGCCTGCATCACCGCCCGCCGCGAACACGGCGCCAGCTCGGTGGATATCCCACAGCCGCAGTTCGCCATCCTGCTGCAGGGGCGCAAGCAGGTACGTACCGCCCAGCAGGCGCTGGAGTTCGGCCCCGGTGATCTGTTCCTGATCACCCGCCGCAGCCGCATCGATGTGGTCAACATCCCCGACCCGCACAGCGGCCTGTACCTGAGCGCCATCGTGCCCTTGTGCGCCGAAGTGCTGGGTGCCGCCCGCACGCTGTGGAGCGGCGCCTTGCCCGAACCCGGCAATGCCTTGGCACGCCTGCCGCTGATTGATCATGGCGCAGCCCTGCTGCAATGGCGGCAATCACTGCAGCAAGGCGACTACACCGAGGCACGGCTGGCGCTGGCGGCGCTGACGGTGGCCTTCTGCCGACGTGGCCACGGCAGCCTGCTGATCGCGCCCGAGCCCAGCCTGGGCGAGCGCATCCGCGAGCTGGTGGCGGCGCAGCCCGAACGTGATTGGCAATCCCGTGATTTCGAATCCCACCTGGGCATCAGCGGTGCCACCCTGCGCCGCCGCCTGGCCGGCGAACAGCTGAGCGTGCGCGAGCTGGTCACCGATGCGCGGCTGGCGCATGCCATGCAGCTGCTCTACACCACCCGACTGCCGCTGAAGACCGTGGCCGCCCGCGCGGGCTATCGCTCGTTGGGCAGTTTCAACAAGCGCTTCAGCGCGCGCTATGGGCTGGAGCCCGCTGCCATCGGCAACAGCTGATCGTCCAGCGCGAGCGTTTCGCGGCGCATTGTGAGCGAAACGCAGCGCCGTCCCGGCGCAGCATGAAGTCCTCGCGGCGTGGCCGCCTTCGCAGGAACCTTCATGTCCATCCGTCTATCCCATGCAATCGCGCTGGCCGTCCTGGGCCTGGCTATCGCCGGCAACGCCCCGGCCCGCAGCGCCCAGCCCGCGCCGCAACAGCAGGTTGCCGGCGTCTACCACCAGCAGATCGGGCAGTTGCACGTCACCGCCCTGTTCGACGGCACCGTGGCACTGGGCCGGCAGGCGCTGGTCGGGGTGGACCCGGCCACGGTCACCCGCCTGGTCGATCACCGCTACGTGCCCGAAGACGCCAAGGGCCTGCAGACCGCGGTCAATGCCTATCTGGTACAGCGCGGCGACCACCTGAGCCTGATCGACACCGGCACAGCGCAATGCTTTGGCCCGGGCTTGGGCCAGGTGCTGGCCAATCTGCGCGCCGCCGGCCATGACCCGGCCGAGGTCGATGAAGTGCTGCTGACCCACGCCCACCCGGACCATATGTGTGGGCTGCTCGATGCCAACGGCACCATGGCCTTCCCCCAGGCCACGGTATGGCTGTCGCAGGCCGATGCGGCCTATTGGCTGGACCCGGCCAGCGAAGCCAGCGCGCCGGAGCCGCTGCGCTTTGCCTTTGGCCTGGCGCGCACGGCGGTGGCGCCCTATGCCGCCGCGGGCAAGCTGCACCGGTTTGCCGCCGGCGAGGCGCTGCCGGGCGGCATCCAGGCCATCGACAGCCATGGCCATACCCCCGGCCATGTGTCTTATCTGCTGGACGGCGGCAACAGTCAGCAGCTGCTGGTGTGGGGCGATATCGTGCATTTCCATGCCGTGCAGTTCGCCCGTCCCGACGCCGCCTACGAGGCCGACAGTGACCGCAGCGCGGCCATCACCAGCCGCCGCCAACTGATGGCGGAGGCCGCCGACCAGGGCTGGTGGGTGGCAGGCGCGCACCTGCCCTTCCCCGGCTTGGGCCATGTACGCCGCCAGGACCAGGCCTTCGCCTGGGTGCCGGGGGAGTTCGCGCCGCTGCGGCGCTGAGCAGGGCTGCGCCCTGACCTCACCCCACCCCCTCTCCCGAAGGGAGAGGGGCAAACAGCCCACTCACCGAACGGAAGCACCTCTGAACCCCTCCCTTTCGCGCAGCGAAGGGGAGGGTTTGGGAGCGGTGCCGTGGCTTTGGCTTTGGCTTTGGCTTTGGCTTTGGCTTCCATTCTTGCCCCACCAAAGCCACAAAAAAAACGCCGCCCTGACAAGGCGGCGTTCGCATTGCGATGGAAGCCGGCAGACCGCCAGCTTCGCGGCTCAGGCCGCGCCTACCGGACCGGCATCCCCTGCGCCCTCGGCTGCCGGTGGGTTCAGGCCCAGCCAGCCGCCGATGATGGCGCGGGCTTCATCCACGCCCTGGCGCGATTCGCCGGAGAAGGTCTGCACGCTCACCGTGTCACCAAAGATCGAATGCAACTCCTTGCGCACCTTCTGCAAGGTCTGCATCTGCTGGCCACGGCCCAGCTTGTCGGCCTTGGTCAGCAGGGCGTGCGCAGGCAGGCCGCGCTGCACCGCATAGCCCAGCATCTGCCGGTCGTAGTCCTTGAGCGGATGGCGGATGTCCATCACCACCACCAGGCCCTTGAGCGCGTTGCGGGTACGGAAATACTGGTCGATGAAGGCCTGCCAATGGGCCTGCAGGTCCAGGGGCACCTTGGCATAGCCATACCCCGGCAGGTCGACCAGGCTGGCCTCGGGGGTCACCTGGAAAAACACCAGCTGCTGGGTGCGGCCCGGGGTCTTGGAGACACGGGCCAGGGCGTTCTGGCGGGTCAGCGCGTTGAGCGCACTGGACTTGCCGGCGTTGGAGCGACCAGCGAAAGCCACTTCGGCCCCCAGGTCCGGCGGCAATTGCCGAGCGTTGTGGGCGGAAAGCAGGTATCGGGCGCGTTCGATGAGCAATGACATGGGCATAGGATCGCATGTTGCGCCGCCGCGCGCCGAGCCCGCAGCCAGCCGGGTCGGCAAAAATGCTGCGCTGCTTCGTTGACCGTGCCGCAAAACGCCGTTGATAATCCGGGCGATGCCGGCGGAACGCGCCGCCCGGCCCGGTCCACACGGAGCTTCAGCATGCGCCATGCTCGTGTTCTTGCCGTTGCAGCATTGGTAGTTCCCGTAATCGCCGCCGTTGCCTTTGCCCAGAGTTCGGTCACCCCCGTGCCGGACAATGCGCCGGTACAGACCGCCTCGCTGGAGGTGGATTTCAGCAAGACCAAGCCCGGTGACCCGGAAGCAGGCCAGGCCAAGGCTTCGACCTGTGCCGCCTGCCATGGTGCCGACGGCAACTCGCCGGTCGAGATCTACCCGCGCCTGGCCGGCCAGAGCGAGCGCTATATCGCCAAGGAAATGGCCCTGATCGCCAATGGCCAGCGCAATGAAGGCGCGGTGGTGGCCATGCTGCCCTTCGTACAGGGGCTGACCCCGCAGGACATGCGCGATATCGGCGCCTTCTTCGCCACCCAGAAGGCGGGCGCAGGTGTTGCCGACGATACCGCGGTAGCCGAAGGCCCTTACGCAGGCATGAAGTTCTTCGAGGTAGGCCAGAAGCTCTACCGCGGCGGCGACGCCAGCCGTGGCATCCCGGCCTGCATGGCCTGCCATGGCCCGGCCGGTGCCGGCAACCCGGGCCCCGCCTACCCGCATATTGGTGGCCAGCACTCCGGCTATGTGGCCCAGCGCCTGCAGCGGTACAAGGCCGGGCAGACTGGCGAAACCGATGCCTCCCAGTTCAAGATCATGGCCCAGGTCAGCCAGGCCTTGAGCGAACAGGAGATCCAGGCACTGGCCAGCTACGTGCAGGGCCTGCATGATCGCGCCGACGACGCCCAGGCGGTCGCCAGCGCGGCACAGCCCTGATCCTGCAGGCCGCTGCGGCGGCCAGCTGTTTTGTCCACAGGCACGCCGGCCGCTGGGCCGGCGTCTTGCTTTTCCACCGGAGATCTACCCGAAATGAAGCTGTTCCCCCGCATCCTGCTGCTGTTGCTGGCATTGGCCCCGCTGAGCGCCTGCTCGGCTCCCAGTGCCGCCCCCGTTGAAGGCCAGGACTATGACCTGGTAGCCAACCCGGGCCCGTTCGCGCCGTTGGCCGGCAAGATCGAGGTGGTGGAAGTATTTGGCTACACCTGCCCGCACTGTGCCCATTTCGAGCCGCAGTTGAAGGAGTGGGTGAGCAAGCAGCCGGCGGATGTACGCTTCACCGCGGTACCGGCGGCCTTCGGTGGTTACTGGGATTCCTACGCCCGTGCCTTCTATGCCGCAGAGCAGACCGGCGTACTCGGCCGCAGCCACGCCAACGTGTTCAAGGCGCTGCATGAAGATCGCAGCCTGCCGGTGCAGAACGTCACCCCGGCCGAACTGGCTACCTTCTACAGCAGCTACGGCGTGCAGCCGGCCCAGTTCGAGCAGGCCCTGCGCAGCCAGGCGGTGGACGACAAGGTCAAGAACGCCCGCGCCTTCGCCATGCGCGTGCGGGTGCCCGGCACCCCCGCCCTGATCGTCAATGGCAAATACCTGGTCAAGGGCCGTACCTTCGACGACACCCTGCGCATCACCAGTGCGCTGGTCGCAGCTGAGCGCGCTGCCGCACGCAAGTGACCCCAGCGGCGGCGAACCACCCGTTCAGCCGCCGCGCCCGATAATGGCATCATGCGCACGCCGGTCGCGGTGCCGCGGCTGATGCATCAACACAATCCCGCTGGAGACCCCACCCGATGAAGATCCGCCTCGCCTTTGCCCTGGCTGCCCTGCTGCCCTTGATGGTTGCTTGCAAGGCCCAGGACGGCACGGCTGACACCGTTGCCCCGGCAGCACCGGCCACAACCGAACCTGCCGCCGCACCGGAAGCTGCTGCACCGGCCACCACCCCGGCTGAATCGACCGCTGCGGCGGCCGATGCCGCCGCCAGCACCCCGGTCCCGGCCCAGGCCCGCCTGGTCGGCCCGGAACCGGTCGCCGGCACGGACTACATCGCCATCGACGGCGGCCAGCCGTTCCAGCCGGCCACCGGCAAGGTGGAAGTGGCCGAAATCTTCGGCTATGTCTGCCCGGCCTGCGCCCGCTTCCAGCCGCAGGTCAGCTCGTGGAAGGCCGGCCTGCCGGCTGACGTGAACTTCGTCTACGTGCCGGCCGTGTTCGGCGGCGTCTGGGACAACTACGCCCGCGCCTTCTATGCCGCAGAAACCCTCGGCGTGCAGGAAAAGACCCACGACGCGCTGTACGCAGCCATCCACATCGAGCAGACCCTGAAGGGCGAGCGTGGCCAGGATTCGGTGGACGACATCGCCGGCTTCTACGCCAAGCACGGCGTCAACGGCAAGACCTTCGCCGACACCATGGGCAGCTTCGCCGTGGCCGCCAAGGTCAACCGCGCCAAGCAGTTCGCCCAGCGCAGCAAGATCACCGGCACGCCGTCGCTGATCGTCAATGGCAAGTACCTGGTCAAGGGCCAGAGCTATGACGACATGCTGCGCATTGCCGACCATCTGATCGCGCGCGAACGCGCCGCAAACGCCAAGTGAGGTATCAAGGGCCTCGGTAACGAGGCCCTTGAGTTTGACCCGCCGTGAAATCGCACAGCCAAACCCTGCGTCTGCTGACCGCCAACATCCAGGCCGGCTCCAGCACCCGCCGCTACAGCGACTACGTCACCCGTAGCTGGTCGCACGCGCTGCCCGCCGGGCAGAAGCGCTCCAGCCTGGATGCCATTGCCAAGTTGGCCAGCGGCCGCGACATTGTCGGCCTGCAGGAAGCCGACCCGGGCAGCCTGCGCTCGGGCTTCACCAACCAGACCCATTACCTGGCCGAACGCGCCGGCTTCAATTACTGGGCCCACCAGCCCAACCGCCGCATGGGCGGGGTGGCCTCCAGTGCCAATGGCCTGCTCAGCCGCCTGGAACCGGTAGAGGTGCAGGACCACGCCCTGCCCGGCCGTATTGGTGGCCGTGGCCTGCTGGTAGCCCGCTATGGCGATGGCAAGGAAGGCCTGACGGTGGCCGTTGCCCATCTGTCGCTGGGCACCGGCTCGCGTCTGTCACAGCTGGACTTCATCTCCGATGTGCTGGCCGACTACCCCAATGCAGTCTTGATGGGCGACTTCAACTGCAAGGCAGATCGCCCTGAGATGCGCGTGCTGTACCACAAGACCCGGCTGCAGCCGCCCAGTTGCCTGGTGCCGACCTTTCCCAGCTGGGGCCCGGACCGCGCCATCGACCACATCCTGATTTCCGACACCATGAAAATGCTGGATACGCGCGCCGTCGCCGCTGCGCATTCGGACCATCTGGCGGTGGAAATGGAAGTACAGGTGCCGGCCAACAGCCTGCGCTGAGCGCCGCTTCAGCCGGCAGCCGGTGGCGGTCGCCGCCGTGCAGTGAGGGTGCTGCCCACCGATGCCACCACCGTACAGCCGATGGCCAGCCACTGCAGGCCACTCAGATGCTCATGCAGCAACAGCAGCGCCCATAACGCCGCCACGGCTGGCTCCATGCTGATCAGGATGCCGAAGGTTTCCTTGGGCAGGCGCTTGAGCGCCATCATCTCCAGCGACATCGGGAGGGCGCTGGACACCACCGCCACCATGAAGCCTGCCAACAGGATCTTCGGCTCCAGCGGTGCCGCACCGGCATGGACCACGCCCACCGGCACCACCACCAGCGACGCCGCCAGCAGGCCCAGCGAGACACTGTGCCCGGCATGCAGATGCCCGGCACGCTTGCCGAAGATGATGTACAACGCCCAGCACAGCGCGGCGCCCAGTGCGTAGAGCACTCCCACCGGGTCCAGCGCCTGGCCGCCATCAAGCGGCAACAGCAGCACCAGTCCGGTCAGCGCGCAGCCTACCCAGACAAAATCGATCGGCCGCCGCGAGGAGAACATCGCCACTGCCAACGGACCGGTGAACTCGATGGCCACTGCGATACCGAACGGGATCGTGCGCAACGCCATGTAGAACAGCAGGTTCATCAGCCCCAGCGTCAGGCCGTAGCGCAGGATCGCCGCGCCGTCGGCACGGCTGGTATGCCAGCGCCAGGGCCGCCACAACAGCAGCAGGAACAGGGCCGAAAAGCCCACGCGCAGTGCGCTGGTGCCTTGCGCCCCAATCAGCGGGAACAGGTTTTTGGCATAGGAAGTGCCGATCGACAAAGACGTCACCGAGCCGAGCACCGCCAGCACCGGCAGCAGCGATGCGAATCGGGAGTTTTGCATGGCGCTAGTGTATTCGGCCAAGCAGGCCAACGCCCGCACCGGCAGCACGCCAAGTGCTCAGCCTCTGCCCCGGTATCAGCCCCATCGCGAGGGGCTGATACCGGCGCATGCACGCCTTACTGGATGAAGGCGATCCGCTGCATCCTGGCGTTGTTGGCGGCGGCCAGCACCTTGGCCATCACCTGGTATTGCGCATCGGGGGACGCATCGATGCGCAGCTCGGGCTGGTTGCCGGCATGCAGCTCAGCCTGGGCCTGCAAGCGTGCCTGCAGATCAGCTATCGCCAGCACCTCGCCATTCCAGTAGAGCTGGTCGGCCGCATCCACCCGCAGCGTGATCGGTGGTGGCGGCTCGACTCGGGGCAGCACCTTCTCGCTGCGCTGGGGCAGGTCCACCGGTATCGGCACCGCGACCATCGGCGCGGTAACGATGAAGATGATCAACAACACCAGCATCACATCCACCAGCGGTGTGACGTTGATATCGGCCAAGGGACGTCCGCTGTTTCCTGCTGCACTGAATGCCATTCCAGTTCCCCCAGGATGAGGCCGCTTGCCTCGCTGCCGACGCTACGCCTGACCTGCCCGCTTTCCAGCCCCGCCGGTCGGGCACGTTCAGCTGTCGTTGATACTCTACCCCGGCACGTGTCTGTTCATGTGCGGGTTGGGCTGCCGCTCGGCCGTTGACGCCATGGCCGTTATCCTTCGGCCATGAACAAATTTCTCCTGCTGCCATTGGCCGCCGCTGCCGCGCTGCTCAGCGCCAGCGCCTGCGCCCAGAACCTGGACGCGCAGCGCACCGCGATGCGTACTGCCATCGACAATGCCGAGCGTGGTCAGTTCGATGCCAACGCCGCCACCGCACTGCGCAACCATCCCCTGTATGGCTGGCTGGAGTTCAGCGCCCTGCGCCGCAACATCGACACCTTGCCCACCGCCCAGGCGCAGGACTTCCTCAAGCGCTACCAGGGCCAGGCCGTGGCCGAGACCTTCCGTGCCACCTGGTTGCCCGCCCTGGCCCGCCGCCAGGACTGGCCGACCCTGCTGGCCAATTACAAGCCAGGCGCCGATGCCGGGCTGAAGTGCGCCGAACTCAACGCACGCCAGGCCACCGGCAAGGCCGATGCGCAATGGACCAGCGACGCACAGGCCCTGTGGCGCAGCGCCGGCAAATCCCTGCCCGATGGCTGCGACCCGGTGTTCGCGGTACTGGCCAGCCGTGGCGGCCTGTCGCCGGCACTGCGCTGGGAGCGCATCGACGCTGCCGCCGACGCCCAACAGGCCGCGGTGATGCGCGCGGCCGCGCGCGGACTGCCGGCGGCGGAGTTGGCCCAGGCCAACGACTACGCCGCCTTCGTCGACAAGCCCGATGCGCGCGCCCTGAACTGGCCGAAGAATGATCGCAGCCGCCGCATTGCCGTCGATGGCCTGCAGAAACTGGCCAAGGCCGACCCGGGTGCTGCCGAACTGCAGCTGCCGCAATACACCCAGGCACTGGCCCTGAGCCCGACGCAGCAGGGCCAGGTGCTGTACGAAATCGCACTGTGGACGGTGGCCTCCTACCTGCCCGATTCCGCGCGGCGCCTGGCCGCCGTGCCCGAGTCGGCCTATGACGAACGCCTGCACGAATGGCGCACCCGCGAAGCGATGGCGCGCGGTGACTGGCCGGCAGCACTGAGCGCCATCCGCAAGATGCCGGCCAGCCAACGCAACGATTCACGCTGGCGCTGGTTCGAAGGGCGCCTGCTGGAAAAGACCGGCAGAGCCGCCGAGGCCACCGCGCTCTACCGCGCTGCGGCCACCGAACCCACCTTCCATGGCTTCCTGGCCGCGGACAAGCTCAAGCAGGCCTACACCTTGTGCCCGTGGAACCCCGGCGACAGCGCTGCGGCCAAGGCCAGCGTCGCCCGCGACCCGACGCTGGTACGTGCCATCGAGCTGTTCAAGATCGAGCGTCCGAGCTGGGCCGCGCGCGAATGGGCCGATGCCCTGACCCGTTTCGACGACAGCCAGCGCCGCCTCGCCGTCGAGGTTGCCAGCAACAACGGCTGGTTCGATCGTGCCGTGTTTGCCTTGAAGGGCCCGCAGGAGATGCGCCTGTACAACCTGCGCTTCCCGCTGCACCACGACGACACGATCCGCCGCGAAGCCACGCGCAATGCGCTGGACCCGGCCTGGATCGCGGCCGAAATCCGCGCCGAGAGCATCTTCAATCCCAATGCCCGCTCGCCGGCCAACGCCATGGGCCTGATGCAGGTGCTGCCGACCACCGGCGCCAGCGTGGCCAAGAGCATCGGCCTGAGCGGCTATGGCGGTGCCGCCAGCCTGTACGACTCGGACACCAACATCGCCATTGGCACCGCCTACCTGCGCCAGTTGATGGACAAGTACAACGGCCTGCCCTACGTCACCATCGCCGCCTACAACGCCGGCCCAACGCCGACTGCCCGCTGGCAGGCGCAGCGTCCGAACTACGATCCGGATTTCTGGATCGAGACCATCAGCTACAAGGAAACCCGCGAGTACGTGGCCCGCGTGCTGGCCTTCAGTGTGATCTACGACTGGCGCCTCAACGGCAACGCGCTGACCCTGAGCGACCGCATGGTTGGCAAGACCCAAGGCGCGCGCAAGGCCTTCAGCTGCCAGCAAGCGCAATAGCACCTGTAGCGCCGAGCCATGCTCGGCTGAGGCGTCAACGGTAGTGCCCCCCTGCCGAGCATGGCTCGGCACTACCGCCTTAGCCCCTCTCCTGCGCAGCGGGAGAGGGGTTGGGGTGAGGGCAGCTCTTCGCTGGGAAAGCCCCTGCCGAGCATGGCTCGGCACTACATGTGCCCTACCCCATCCGACTTATCATGCCTGCATGAAAACCTATCTCGTCGGCGGCGCTGTCCGCGATTCCCTGCTTGGCCTGCAACCCGGTGACCGTGACTGGGTGGTGGTGGGCGCTACCCAGGCGCAGATGGAAGCCGATGGCTTCAAGGCCGTAGGCAAGGATTTCCCGGTGTTCCTGCATCCACATACCGGTGAGGAACATGCACTGGCGCGCACCGAGCGCAAATCCGGCCGTGGCTACCGCGGCTTCGTGGTCGATGCCGATCCTTCTGTGACGTTGGAAGAAGACCTGCAGCGCCGCGACTTCACCATCAATGCCATTGCCCGTGACGAGCAAACCGGCGCACTGGTCGACCCCTGGGGCGGCGTGCGCGATATCGAGCAGCGTGTGCTGCGCCATGTCGGCCCGGCCTTTGTTGAAGATCCGCTGCGTGTACTGCGTGCGGCGCGTTTCCTGGCCCGCTTTGCGCCCCTGGGTTTTACCCTGGCGCCAGAAACCGCAGCGCTGATGCGCGAGATGGCCGCCAGCGGCGAACTGGATGCGTTGGTGCCCGAGCGCATCTGGCAGGAACTGCGGCGCAGCCTGACGATGAAAAAACCCTCGGCGTTCCTGCGCAGCCTGCACGATACCGGCGCACTGGCGGCAATCCTGCCGGAAGTCAACGCGCTCTATGGCATACCGCAACGCGCCGAGTTTCACCCGGAAGTGGATACCGGCGTGCACCAGGAAATGGTCAGCGACATGGCCGCACAACTGGCGCCAGGCGATGACCTGATCGGCTTCGCTGCCCTCACCCACGATCTTGGCAAGGCACTGACGCCGGCCGCTGAACTGCCCCGCCACATCATGCATGAGCAGCGCGGCCTGAAGCCTCTGACCACGCTCTGCGACCGCTTGAAGATTCCGCTCGACCACCGGCTGTTGGCCGAAGCGGTCTGCCGCGAGCACCTCAACGTGCACCGCATCGATGAGCTGCGCGATGCCACCGTGCTGGAGCTGATCCAGCGCTGCGATGGCTTCCGCCGTCCCGAGCGCATTGCACAGATGGCACTGGTCTGCGAATGCGACAAGCGCGGTCGCCTGGGCTTCGAGGACAGTGACTACCCGCAGCGGAGCACCCTGCTGCGCCTGCATACGGCTGCGCTGGCGATCAATGCCCGCGATATCGCCACCGAAGGCCTGCAGGGGCCTGCCATTGGCGAGGCCTTGAAGAAGGCACGTATCAAGGCAATCAGCGCCGCGCGGTGATTGCCCGCCGCTGTTGCAGCCGTTGGATGTTGTGGGAGTGGCGTAAGCCGCGAAGCTGGCAATGCAACAGCTACACCCGCCGCATGCAATTGCACAATCTGCCGCGGGCTTTGGGATTTCCAGCTTCGCGGCTTACGCCGCTCCTACAACCGGTCACCTCAGATCTTGAGGTAGATCTTGCGGCGATCCATCCACGCCATCGGCAACCACCACAGCGCAACGAAGCTCAGCGCCATCACCAGCGAGGCGAACTGTCCGCCCGCCAGCGGGCTCAGCCAGCGATTGAACAGGTGTTCCCACAGCCAGCCCCAACTGCCGGTGGCCATCATCGCCAGCACCATCGCCGAGGAGCCGGCATAGGCAGTGATCGCGTTGACACCAAAGCGGCGGCCCAGCGCCGGCCATTGCCGGCAATCGATCAGGATGTGTGCCATCCAAAGGCCAGCAAATGCCCAGCCGCCGGTCCACAGCACATAGGATGGCGTCCACAGGTTCTTGTTCAAGGGCAGCCACTGCGCCCAGATACCCCCCACCAGCAGCAACAGCACCGCCACCGGCAGCAATCGCCACGGCCGTTGCCGCAACAAGGCACCCGCGCGCAGGCCCAGCAAGGTCGAGGCCAGTGCGCCCAAAGTGGACACCAAGCCTTCCGGATCATGGCCATGGCCGGTTGCCGGATCGTATTGGTAGAGCAGCGCGCCAAACAGCCGGGTATCCACGCGGCTGGCGACATTGAGCCAGGGCTCGATCGAACCGCCAGCAGCCAGTAGTGCCGCATACCCCACCACCAGCACGCCAAGGCACAAGGCCTGCGCCTTCGGCTTCAGCCAGATGGCAGCCATGCCGACAAACGCAAAACACAGCCCAATGCGTTGCAACACCCCCCAGGGCCGGTAGTGCGGCAGATCCAGCCACCACCAGGCCAGGAAGTGCAGCAGCAGCCCCAGACCCAGGATGCGTGCGGCACGGATCAATACCGTGCGTGTCAACGCAGTACGGTCAGCACCCTGCTCCACCCGTGGCACCACGCCCAGCGCGATGGACACGCCAACGATCACCAGGAAGAACGGGAACACCAGATCGGTCGGCGTGCAGCCATGCCACTCCGAATGCAACAGCGGTGCATACACGTGGCTCCAGCTGCCTGGATTGTTGACCAGCAGCATGGCCGCCACGGTGATGCCACGCAGGGCATCCACCGAGGCATAACGGATGGTTTTGTTCATACCCTGGAACTCAGTCGCGCTGCCCGGCGATCCAGGTGGCCTGCACCTGCAGGTCGCTGTCCAGCAGGACGAAATCAGCCTGGTAGCCGGCTGCAATCTGCCCGTAACGATCATCCAGGCCCAGGAACTGCGCCGGATACGTCGATGCCATGCGCGAGGCTTCAGCCAACGAAAGACCCAACAGGCCAACCGTGTTGCGCACGGCAGTGATCATGTCCAGTGCCGAACCCGCCAAGGCACCCGCGGCGTTGCGGACCACGCCACCAACGGCGGTGATGGTTTCGCCATACAGCTCGAAGGCCGGATTGTCCGAACCCACCATCGGCATCGCATCGGTGACCAGGAACACCTTGCCACGTGGCTTGGCCGCCAGCGCCACGCGCAGGCTGGCCGGATGCACGTGCACGCCATCGACGATGACGCCGCACCAGCTGTCGGCATCTTCCAGCGCCGCACCCACCGCGCCGGGATCACGTCCCTGCAACGGCGACATCGCGTTGTACAGATGGGTGAAACCGGTGATGCCCGCATCCAGACCCACACGGATCTCGTCGTAGGTACCGGCGGTATGACCGGCAGCAACGATGGCGCCGTTGGCGACCATCTGCTGGATGGTTTCCCGCGGTACGCGCTCCGGCGCCAGCGTGATCAGGGTGACGCCGTTGTCCAGCGCGGTGGCCATGCGTACTTCGTCGGCATCCGGCACGCGGAACTTGCCCGCATCGTGCGTGCCCTTGCGTGCCGGCGCGATGTACGGGCCTTCCAGGTGGATGCCGAGCACGCCCGGCACCTTGGCGGCAATCGCCTCGCGGGTGGCCTGCACCGCGCGCGCCATCACCTCGGCATCGTCGCTGATCAGGGTCGGCAGCATGCCGGTGGTGCCGTAGCGGCGATGCCCGGCCACCATCGTGCGCAGGGCGTCAACGTCGGTCTGGTTGTTGAACAGCGCGCCGCCGCCACCGTTGACCTGGGCATCGATGAAGCCGGGCAGCAGCCAGCCGCCGCCCAGGTCCACCTGCGCGTCGGCCGCGGCAACCGCCGGGTCATCGCTGGCGACGACCGCGCTGATGCGGCCGTCCTCGATCAGTACCGCGACATCGTCACGGAAGTTCTCGCCGGCAAGTACCCGGCCATTGCGCAGCGCGGTTTTCATCAGACGGTTTCCGTCACCTTGTTGAGGTGCGGCGGCAGGTCCGGGTTGTTGCCACGGCGCAGCGCCAGCGCGTTGATCGCGCGGTAGAAGCTCTGGATGGTCAACAGCGGTGCGCACAGCGGGTGCGGTGTCTCGGCGGTCGGCAGGTTGCCACCCGCGCCGGTCAGCCACACCTGCGCGCCGCGGGCGGCGAACTCCTCGGCCACGGCACGGGTGCCGGCGCCGGTTTCATCAGGTTGGGCAAAGGCCAGCACCGGGAAGTCCTTGCCGACCAGCGCCATCGGGCCATGCTTCACTTCGGCCGAGCTGTAGCCTTCGGCATGCAGGCCGCAGGTTTCCTTGAACTTCAGCGCCGCTTCCTGCGCTGCCGCCAGGCCCGGGCCACGGCCGAGCACGAACAGGTTGTGGGCATCGACCAGGCCGTTGGTGACTGCGCTCCAGTCGCACTCCCAGGCCTTGCTCATCGCCGCCGGCAATGCGTCCAGGGCGGCGATCAGGGTCGCATCATTCTTCCAGTAGGCACCCAGCTGCAGGATGGCCGCCAGCGAGGCCAGGTAGCTCTTGGTCGCGGCGACGCTGCGCTCGGCACCGGCGCCCAGCGGGATCACGGTTTCGGCCAGCAGGGCCAGCGGCGAATCCTCGACGTTGACCAGCGCCACCACGCGCGCGCCGGCAGCCTTGGCAGCTTCGGCATTGCGCAGCAGGTCCGGGCTCTTGCCCGACTGCGAGATGACGATGTACAGCGCGCCGCGCAACTGCAGCGGCGCTTCATAGACCGAGCCCACCGACGGCGACGCCGAAGCGGTCACCAGGCCGAGCTGGGTCTCGAACAGATACTTGGCATAGGTTGCCGCGTGATCGGAACTGCCGCGTGCGCAGGTGACAACGAACGGTGGCGGGTTCTGGCGCAGGTCTGCGGCCAGGGCCTGCACCACGTCGCGGTTGCGTGCGAACTGGGCGGCGATGACAGAGGCGCTTTGTGCCGCCTCGTTGAACATCAGGGTTTCGGTTTCACTGGGCAGTGCCATGGATCATTACTCGGAAAGGTCGGGGGGAGATGAGGGAGGTCGCGACGCCTGCTGGCGCAGCGGCGCGGTGGAGCCACGTACCACCAGCTGCGGTACGAAGCCCTGGTTCTGCAATTGGGCCGGGCTGTCTTCGTAGGCGTCGGTACGCAGCTGGCTGATCAGCAGCCGCGCGGCATGGCGGGCGATATCGCCGGTGGCCTGCTTGGCGGTGGTCAGTGCCGGCCACGACTGGCGCGAGAACGGGCTGTCCTCGAAGCCGGCAATGGACAGGTCATACGGCACGTTCAAGCCGGCCGAATTGGCCGCCGCCAGCACGCCGGCGGCGATTTCGTCGTTGGAGCCGAAGATCGCGGTTGGCGGCTCACGCAGCGCCAGCAGGCGGCGCGCACCACGGAAGCCATCGTCGAAGGTGTAGTCACCCGGAATCACCAGGTGCTTGTCCAGGTTGATCCCGTAATCCTTCAAGGCCGCCTCGTAGCCGGCATAACGCTCGCCACTGGAGCGGTGCGAGGTACCGCCCCACAGGAAGCCGATGCGCTGGTGGCCCAGCTGGATCAGGTGCTCGGTGATTTCATAGGCGGCGTCACGGTCATCGACGAACACGCAGGCGCCATCCCCCGGGTCTTCGGTGGCGGCGATGATGCGCACGGTCTTGATGCCGCGTGCATTCAGTGCAGCCACCAGCTCCGGGCGCTCGGACATCGGCGCGGTCAGCACCAGCCCGGCCAGGCGCGAGCGCTGTACCCAATCGGCCAGTTCCTCGGCCAGCATCGGCGAGGTCGAGTCGCAGGGATGGATCTGCAGGCCGAAGCCGGTTTCGCGGCAGGCCGACAGCACGCCGTTCTGTACCCCGATGATGTGGTACGGATTGGGGTTGTCGTAGACCAGCCCGATCACGAAGGTGGTGTTGCTGCGCAGGTTGCGGGCGGACGGATCCGGCTCGTAGTCCAGCTCGGCCACCGCCCGCAGCACGCGGGCGCGGGTGGCCTGCATCACCGATGGCTCGTTGTTGATCACCCGCGAGACGGTCTTCAAAGAGACCTTGGCCCGCTCGGCGACATCCTTGATGGTGGGTCTACGCATTACCGGTTCCCGCGTTGGCTCGATTGACGCCATGATGCTTGATTCAGGCGCCACGTGCCTTGCCCGCGTTATGGCCAACCGTGCCGAAGTACAGGATGTACAGGTAGCAGGGAACCATCAGTGCGGCAAAACCCAGCTGGAAGTGTTCCGGGTAGGCATGTTTGAACAGGGCAAAGGCCTGCGGCACGATCGCGCCGCCTGCGATACCCATCACCAGCAGGGCCGAACCGGTCTGGGTGAAGCGCCCCAGGCCGCGGATCGCCAGCGGGAAGATCGCCGGCCACATCATGGCGTTGGCAAAACCCAGTGCGGCGACAAAGCCCACCGAAACGTAGCCCTTGGTGAAGAACGCACCCAAGGTGAAGACCACGCCCAGTACCGCCGACACCGCCAGGTACTTCTCCTGGGAGATGAAGCGCGGAATCAGCAGCAAGCCAATCACATAGCCCACCAGCATCGCGAACAGGGTGAAGGAAGTGAAAAACTTGGTCTGGTCCAGCGGCAGACCAAAGGCGTGGCCGTAGGTACCAATGGCGTCACCTGCCATCACCTCCACGCCAACGTACAGAAACAGGCAGATGACGCCCAGCCACAGGTGCGGAAACTGGAAAATGCTCTTGCGGTCATCGCTGGCTGCGCCCGGCGCCGAGTTGGCGCTTTCGGCGCTGATCTCCGGCAACGGCGACATCAACACCGCAACCGCCGCGACAACCAGAATGCCGAACATCACCAGATAGAAGCCACGGATGCCACCGGCAAATCCGGAAAGCAGTGCCTCGCGCGTAACCGGGTCGGCCTTGGCTACCTCGGCCGCGAGATCGCCCACGCCTTGCAGTACCAGCGACCCAAGCAGCAACGGTGCAAGGATGCCCGCGATCTTGTTGCAGATGCCCATCAGCGCAATGCGACGCGCCGCGGTTTCAATCGGGCCAAGGATTGAAATATAGGGATTGACCGAAGTCTGCAACAGCGCCATGCCGCCTCCAAGCACGAACAGGCTTGCAAGTGCGCCCGGGAAAATGCGCCAGGTGGCGAACTGGCCAAAGGCCGCCGCGCCGATGGCCATCACCGCCAGGCTCAACGCCAAACCCTTCTTCATGCCTGTGCGGCGCAGGATCCAGGATGCCGGGATCGCAAGGAAGAAATAGGACAGGTAGAACACCATCAGCACGAGGAAGGCCGAGATCTCGGTTACCTGGAAGGCCAACTGCACGAAGGTGATCAACGGACCGTTGAGCCAGGTGAAGAAGCCGAGGATGAAAAACAGAACGCCGACGATGGCGATGGAAGACGCCATGCTGGTGCGCGGCGTGGAGACGGGGACAGCAGACATGAGGGCTCCTGCGATGCGGAAGACGGGCGTGGCCGCCTGGCGAGAACGTGGGAACAACGTTGTCACATTCTCTGTTTGCATCGGACAGGTTTGTCAACAATGCGTAAGCACATAAGCAATGGTCGCAACAGCAACCAAGTGCCTGCAACGTAGGCATCTGAACGCTTTGTAGGACAAACCCCTAGGAATTTCCTTGCTATCGACGACAGCTGCCGCGAAGGCAACGGACAGCGGGTTCGCGCAACTGCGCTGCAGCGCAACATCGAAAGCTGCAATTATTCGTTGACATCGTTGTCAGAACGATTACAGACTCGGCCCCCGAATGGCGTCCTCAAGGGCGCTCCCCCACCGCCATAGGGAACCCGAGTGACCGCTGTCGTCCCCCCACTGCAGACCACCCGCCAGCACCCCGCCCCCCGGCCGTTCTTTGCTGCGGATGTGGGCGGCACCCATGTCCGCGTCGGCTTGATCCAGGCCGGCAGCGGTACTGGCCCGGCCATCGAAGTGCAGTCCTACCGCAAGTACCGCAATGCCGACTACCCGGGCCTGGACGCGATCCTGGCCGACTTTGCCGCCAGCCAACCGCCGGTGAGCGAATGCGTGATTGCCACCGCCGGCTATGCACTGCCCGATGGCACCGTCATTTCCGCCAACCTGCCCTGGCCGCTTTCGTCCACCCGCATCCGCGAGGACCTCGGCTTCGAAGCCGTGCATCTGGTCAACGACTTCGAAGCGGTTGCCCACGCCGCAGCCCACATCAACGCCAGCCAGGTACTGCAACTGACCGGCCCGGCCACCGTCGAACGCGGCCCCACCCTGGTGGTGGGCCCGGGCACCGGTCTGGGCGCTGCGGTGTGGATCCCGCTGGCGGATCGCTCCGTGGTACTGGCCACCGAAGCCGGCCAGGCGTCACTGGCAGCGACCACCGAGCTGGAAATGGCGGTACTGCAGCAGATGCAGCGCGACCGCCCGCATGTATCCATTGAACAGGCCCTGTCCGGCCCGGGCCTGCTCAACCTGTACAACGCGCTGTGCGCGGTGCGCGGCGCCACGCCGGTGCACACCACCCCGGACGCCGTCAGTGCCGCCGCCTGCGATGGCAGCGACCCGCTGGCCGTGGAAACCCTGCAGCTGTTCTGCGGCATCCTCGGCTCCACCATCGGCGACATGGCCCTGCTGTACGGCACGCAGGGCGGCATCTATCTGGCGGGCGGCATCCTGCCGAAGATCAGTCAATTTCTTTTGAACAGCAGCTTTGTCGAACGGTTCCTCAACAAGGGGCCGATGGGCAAGGCGCTGCAAAGCATCCCCGTGAAGCTGGTAGAGCACGGGCAACTGGGCGTCATCGGCGCCGCCAGTTGGTATCTGGAAAAGTCGGCCACGTAAGCCTTCAGCAGCATAAGCAACAGATGTACCAGCAGGACCCGTAGTTACGCGGCACCTCGTGCCAACCATCAAGATGTTGAGGAGAGACAACATGCATCGCAAGACCCTGCTTTCTGCAGCCATCGTCAGCTGCCTTGCTTTCAGTGCACACGCGCAGGAAGCAACCCCGAACGCAACCGACCTGGACACCGTGGTTGTGACCGGCATACGCGCCAGCCTTGAGAAGTCACTGGACACCAAGCGCAACAACGATACGGTATCCGAGTCGATCACTGCCGAAGACATCGGCAAGTTCCCGAACACCAACGCCGCCGAAGCGATGGCGCTGATCCCGGGTGTCACCATCGACCGTCGCTTCGGCCAGGGTGAGCGCGTCAGCATCGACGGCACCGACCCCAGCCTCAACCTGAGCTTCATCGACGGCCACCCGGTTGCACAGGCCATCTGGCTGTACGGCGAGTCGCCGAACCGTGGCTTCGACTACACCATGCTGGCCCCGGAAGTGCTGGGCCGCCTGGAAATCATCAAGTCCTCCGAAGCCCGCCTGCCGGAAGGCAGCCTCGGCGGCACCGTGATGATGCATTCGCGCAAGCCGCTGGACATGGACGCCAATTCGGTCAGCGGTTCGGTCGGCTACAGCTACAACGACCAGGCCGAGAAGGGCAGCCCGAACATCTCGGTGCTCTACAGCTGGAAGAACGACGACTCCACCTGGGGCGTCAACGTCGCCGCCCAGCGCCATGAAGAAAAGGTGGATCGCCAGGGTATCGAGATCTTCGGTTACAGCACCGTTGCCGACTTTGCCGCCGTCAACCCGAACGTCGCCGCACAGATCGCCAAGGGTGAGCTGCGCCCGACCGACCGCGTTGCGCAGGAAATCAACGTTGCCTACTTCCAGCAGGAGCGCAAGCGTGACAGCGCCCTGGTGAACCTGCAGTTCAAGCCCAACGACCAGTTCGAGGGCACCTTGAGCGGCCTGTACATCAAGGAGAACTTCGACAGCTACAACCAGTCGATGTACAACTTCATGACGCAGAACAATTCGTCCATGCAGGCCGTCGACTACTTCAACCCGACCGGCCCGGGCGGCTTCGTCACCGGCGGTCACACCAATGCCAACCCCGGCAGCGGCACCGGCATCATCTACGACAACCAGGTGCGCTTCTCGGAAGTGACCACCAAGGGCGTGGACCTGGACCTGCAGTACCGCGGTGATGGCTGGAAGCTGGGCGGCAAGCTCGGTACCAGCAAGTCCGAGAACCCGAACATCAGCCAGTACCTGATCGAACCCGTGTACAGCGGCGCCTACACCTGGGACTACCGCAAGGGCTTCCAGGCCGATGACCAGGCGGATTACTACGATCCGGCCAACTGGGGCAACATCTTCGGCAACAACGGCGTGTTCAGTTCCGAAGCCAAGGACAAGTACGCGCAGCTGGACTTCAGCAAGAACTTCGACAGCATCTTCAACCAGTTGCTGGTCGGCGTGCGTCGCACCGAGCACACCGAAAACTACGGTCTGGGCGTGTATGGCGGCGTTCGTACCGGCACGCTCGCCGACGTTGGCACCATCGGCAACACCAACCTGCTCGGCAGCCTGGGCGGCATCTTCGGCAATACCAGCCAGCATCCGCAGGTCGGCCAGGGCAACGTGATCGATTGGGTCCATGGCAGCCCGGTGGACTATTCGCGCTCCGATGCTTCCAGCCTGCTGAACAACACCTGGGAGCTGGAGCAGAAGACCACGGCCGCCTATACGCAGCTGAACTTCTCCACCGGCGCCCTGCGCGGCAACGTCGGCCTGCGTTGGGTCCAGACCAAGACCGACAGCAGCGCCTATGTGTACGGCGACAACCAGCCAGTGTTGCCGGCACCGGCCGAGTGGTGGCAGACCAGCAAGAGCAAGAAGAGCAACATGCTGCCGTCCGTCAACCTCGTCTATGACAATGGCGGCGACGTGGTGCTGCGTGCCTCGGCTGCCAAGGTTATCGCCTGGGCTCCGTACAACCTGATGTCGAACAACCTGTTCCTCAACGACACCATGATGACCGGCTCGGGCGGCAACCCGGACCTGGATCCGTACAAGGCCTACAACTTCAACTTCTCGGCCGAGTGGTACTTCGCTCCGCAGTCGGTGCTGGCAGGCTCGGTGTTCCTGAAGCAGACCCAGAATTACGTGCTGCAGACCCCGGGCACGGAGCGCCGTTACAACTCGATGCGTGACAGCAACCCGACCACCTGGTTGACCACGGTGGGTTCGCACGGCTGTACCGCTGATGGCTTCTGCGACTACAGCGTCACCCGCCCGCGCAATGCCGGTGGTGCCAGTGTCCGCGGCTTCAACGTCAACTACCAGCAGGCCTTCGGCGACACCGGCCTGGGCTTGATCGCGAACTACACCTACGCAACCGGCGATACCGATGCCGGCAACAACATGCCCTACCTGTCGCGCAGCACCGTCAGCGTCAGCCCGTACTTTGAGAACGAGCAGTTCAGCGCCCGTGTCAACTACAACTGGCGCAGCAAGTACGAAGGCGTTGGCTATGTTGCCGGTGCACCGGCAGCCACCACCGCCGCGTATGCCGACCTGAGCGCAAGCCTGGGCTGGAACTTCACCGACAACCTGAGCCTGTCGCTGGATGCGATGAACCTGCTCAACGAGAAGTACCGCCAGTACGTTGCCCAGGAAGAGGCACTGGCTGCGGAATACTTCACCGGCCGCCGCTACATGGCCAACCTGCGCTTCAAGTTCTGATCCATGCCGGCAGGCAACATTGCCGGTTAGCGTGACCCGCCGGGCCTGGATCATTCCGGGCCCGGCTTTTTTTTGCAGGTCGTGTCGGCTCATGCTCGGCATTGCCCCGCTTCATGTAGTGCCGGGCCATGCTCGGCATTGCCCTGCTTCATGTAGTGCCGAGCCATGCTCGGCATTGCCCCGCTTCATGTAGTGCCGAGCCATGCTCGGCATTGCCCTGCTTCATGTAGTGCCGAGCCATGCTCGGCATTGCCCTGCTTCATGTAGTGCCGAGCCATGCTCGGCAACGCACGCATTGTCGAGCCAAGCCCCTGCCGAGCATGGCTCGGCACTACAACAACAGAAGCAACAGCAACACCCTGCCGAGCATGGCTCGGCACTACAACAACAGAAGCAACAGCAACACCTTGCCGGGCATGGCTCGGCACTACACAAGATCCATGCGGCAGGACACACTGCCGCCCATGCAAAAACAGACAGGAGCTCCGCCCATGACGAAGTCCTTCCACAAGCGCAGCCGCGCGCCGTGGCTCAGCAGTTGCGTATTGCTGGGCATGTCCGCCCTGCAGGTGCAGGCCGCCGACTCCACCTCCGCCCCTACGCTCATCCCCCTGCCGGCCAGCTACCAGGCCGACGGCGGCAAGGACTTCGTACTGCAGAATTCCGCACGCGTCGGCGGCAACGACGAGGCCGCACGCCGCGCCGCCGCGCAGTTTGTAACCCTGCTCAAGCAGAACGGCGGCCCAACCCTGGCCATCGCCGACAGCGCCAGCAAGGCGCAGATCCGCTTCCGCCTGGACCCCTCGGCCACCAACACCGCTGAAGGCTACTCGCTGAAGGTATCCAACACCGGCATCGACATCAGCGCAGGTGATGATGTCGGCCTGTTCTACGGCGCGGTCACCGCCGCCCAGCTGCTGACCGGCAACACGCCCGGCCACGTCGCCGCCGCCACCATCAACGACACCCCGCGCTTCCCGTGGCGTGGCTTCATGCTCGATTCGGCGCGCCACTTCCAGAGCATGGACGAGATCAAGAAGCTGCTCGATGCGATGGCGCAGCACAAGCTCAACACTTTCCACTGGCACCTGACCGATGACCAGGGCTGGCGCATGGAGATCAAGCGCTACCCGAAACTGACCGAAGTCGGCAGCTGTCGCGTGCCGCTGGGTGATGCCGGCCGCAATGCCGCCACCGGCGAAGCCCGCCAGTACTGCGGTTACTACACCCAGGAACAGATCCGCGAAATCATCGCCTACGCGGCCGAACGCCACATCCAGGTCATCCCGGAAATCGACGTGCCCGGCCACGCCACCGCCGCCATCGTCGCCTACCCGGAACTGGGCACCACTGACCAGAAGCTGGTCATCGACAACCAGTGGGGCGTGTTCCCCAACCTGTTCAACACCGAGGAAAGCACCTTCCAGTTCCTGGAAAACGTGCTGGAAGAAGTGATTGAAATGTTCCCGTCCAAATACGTGCACGTCGGTGGCGACGAAGCGGTCAAGGACCAATGGATCGCCTCCAAGCGCGTGCAGGAACGCATGCGTGAACTCGGCGCGAAGGATGAAATGGAAATGCAGAGCCATATCATCAAGCGCCTGGAGAAGTTCCTGGAGCAGCACGACCGCCGCCTGATCGGCTGGGACGAGATCCTCGAAGGTGGCCTGCCGCCGGAGGCCACGGTGATGTCCTGGCGCGGCACCGAAGGTGGGCTCAAGGTCGCCAGCGAAGGCCACGACGTGGTGATGTCGCCGGTCACGCACATGTACATGGACTACCTGCAGACCGAGTCGCCGAACGAGCCGCCGGGCCGACCGACCACGATCCCCCTGCAGAAGGCCTATGAGTTCGAGCCGGTACCGGCCGACCTTGCCGCGGACAAGCGTTCGCACATCCTTGGCCTGCAGGCCAACATGTTCAACGAGCACACCCGCAACAACCAGAACCTGGAGCACAACCTGTTCCCGCGCCTGGCTGCGGTCGCCGAGACCGGCTGGAGCCCGCAGGACAAGCGCAGCTTCAGCAACTTCCTGCAGCGCCTGCCGCGCCAGCTGCAGCGCTACCAGGCAATGAACATCGCCTATGCAAAGACGCCGTTCCAGGTGGACATGCAGGACAAGGGCGAGCACCGCACCGGTGCGGTGCAGGTGAGCCTCAACAATCCGCTGGGCTACCCGGTGCACTACACCGTTGACGGCAGTGCCGTTACCGCCAGCTCGCCGCTGTACGCACAGCCGCTGCAGCTGAAGGTGCCGGTGCGGGTACAGGCCGCGGCCTTCTTTGATGGCAAGCCGTTGGCCGCGGCCAGCCGCTTCCAGCTGGATGCGGCCTCGCTGCTGGTCCGTGAGGACACCCAGCTCGGCCTGTGCCCGAACGGTGGCAAGCTGCTGCTACGCCTTGAAGATGACGGCCCGGCCGAAGGCGAGCGCGAAATCTTCAACGTCAATATCTTCAACCCCTGCTGGTTGTGGAGTGACGTCGACCTGTCCGGTATCACCAGCATCAAGGTGCGTGCCGGTCGCATCCCCTACAACTTCCAGCTGGCCCACGACGAGCCCTCGCGCAAGTTTGCGCCGGCGCGTACCGCCCACGGTGAAATGGAGATCCTGGCCAACTGCGAAGGCAAGCCGCTGGCCTCGATCCCGTTGCCGGCCGAACCGGGCGCCGACGGCTTCCTGGAACTGGATGCCCCGATCAGCGCGCCGGCCAACCGTGGCGACCTGTGCGTGCGTTTCACCGGCGACACCCGCCCCAACATGTGGACGCTGGACTGGATCAAGCTGCAGCCCGGCAACTGATCCCGCTACAGGTACCCTCCCAAAGGCCATCGCACGCGATGGCCTTTTTTCCACCTGAGCCGAGAGGCGCGGGGCAGCCGCCCAGGCAATTTCTTTGCTCCCCGAGCGCGGGCCGCTTGGGATGAACCGCGCAGCGTCCCCGATCACGGTGTAGTCCGCTGCGGGTGGCCGTGACGGCACTGCGCGCCGGTTGCGCGGGCGGATGAAGCCGAAGAACGCCCCCAACCACGCCGTCGCCCACACCCTCACCCGCTGGCCGCGACAATGGCACGCCGCCATCCGAGCCGTGCCAAAAAATTTCACGGGACAATTTTTTTTCAACCAAAAAGAGGGCGTAACGTGAAAACAAAACCAATAAAGGCAAACATTTCAATTAAAATCATCGTGATACAAGCGATTGAGAGTCCTGCACCGCTTTGAAAATTTTTTGCAATCGACCTTGACATCGTTGTCACGAACCACGGACACTCCGCTTGCCGCAACGCCAACAGGCCTTGCGCCCACTTCCAGGGGATGTACGTGGTCGTCAGTTCGCCAGCAGCTGCCAAGCTGAGTTCCGCCGCACCGGCTTCACCGCTGCTGGCCGCAGACGTGGGTGGCACGCATGTGCGTGTCGGCCTGGTCCAGGCCGGTCACGGCCCGTCGGCGGCACTGGAAATGCTCGACTACCAGCAATACCGCTGCGCGGACTATCCGGACCTCGGCAGCATCCTGGCCACCTTCCTTGCCGATCGCCGCCCTGTGCGCGAATGCACCATCGCCAGCGCCGGCTATGCGCTCGCCGACGGCACCGTCATCTCCGCCAACCTGCGCTGGCCGCTGTCATGCGCGCAGATCCGTGACCAGCTGGGGCTGGATGCGGTGCACCTGGTCAACGATTTCGAAGCCGTCGCTCACGCTGCTGCCCACATGGAAGCCAGCAAGGTGCTGCAGATCACCGGCCCCGAGCAGGCGGCCACCGGCCCCATCCTCATCGTCGGCCCCGGTACCGGACTGGGCGCTGCGGTGTGGATCCCGCAGGGACGGAACGCCGTGGTACTGGCCACCGAGGCCGGGCAAGCGTCGCTGGCGGCCAACAATGCGCTGGAAATCGCAGTGCTGCAGCAGATGCTGCGCGAGCGCAGCCACGTCACCATCGAGCACGCACTGTCAGGCCCCGGCCTGCTCAATCTTTACAACGCGCTGTGCGTGGTGCGCGGCGTTGCCGCACCCCACGCCACGCCCGATGCGGTCACCGCCGCTGCCTGCAGTGGCGGCGACGCAACGGCCGAGGAAACCCTGGAGCTGTTCTGCGGCATCCTCGGCTCCACCATCGGCGACATGGCCCTGCTCTACGGCGTGCAGGGCGGCATCTACCTGGCTGGCGGCATCCTGCCCAAGCTCAGCCAGTTCCTTCTGAACAGCAGTTTTGTGGAGCGCTTCCTCAACAAGGGGCCCATGCGCAAAGCGCTGCAAGGCATCCCCGTGAAGCTGGTAGAGCACGGGCAACTGGGCGTCATCGGCGCCGCCAGTTGGTATCTGGGACGCAGGGAAACCGAATCCGTCGCGTCGCAACCGGCAGTAACGCAGGTGCCGGGGCACCACCTCCCCTGCGCGGGTTCAAGTCAAGCAACCACCGGCCAGTCGGCCGGCATCCATCAATGATGAGGAGAGACATCATGAGGTACCGCAAGTCCGTACTATCCGCCGCAATCGTCACCTGCCTGAGCTTCTCGGCGCACGCGCAGGAAGCAGACAAGAATGCAGTCGACCTTGACCGCGTGGTCGTCACCGGCATCCGCGCCAGCCTGCAGCAGTCGCTGGAAACCAAGCGCAACGCCGATGCCATCGTCGACGTGATCACTGCCGAGGACGTAGGCAAGTTCCCGGCCACCAACGTGGCCGAAGCGATGACCATCATTCCGGGCGTCACCATCGACCGCGCATATGGCCAGGGTGAGAAGGTATCCATTCTGGGCACCGACCCGGCACTGAACCGCACCCTGCTCAATGGCCAGGCCATCGCCTCCGGCGACTGGAACATGTCCGACTTCCCCACCCGTACGTTCAACTATTCGCTGCTGGCGCCGGAACTGGTCGGCAAGGTGGAGGTATTCAAGTCGCCGGAAGCCCGCATCGACGAAGGCTCGATCGGCGGCACCGTGATCGTCTCCACCCGCAAGCCGCTGGATATGCCGGAAAAGGTCAGCGTCTCGGGGCGTGTCAGCTATGGCCGCAATGACCGCGTCGGCAAGACCGATCCCAGTGCCTCGGGCGCATTTGCCTGGAAGAACGAAGCCGAGAACTTCGGCGTCATCGTGTCGGCACAGGCCTCGAACGAAAGCATCCGCCGCGATGGCATCGAGTCCTATGGCATCGTCAAGGCCAAGGACTACATCGGTGGCGTGGGCGGCTCGAACGGCTCGATCACGAACCTGCCCACTGACTGGTCGGTAGCCCCCAACCCGGACGGCTCGCAGCCGACCTCGCCGCCGACCTGTACAGGCAGCTGCGCCGAGACGGTATACGCCAACCCCGATGCCGTCGGCCCCAACTCCACCAGCGCCCACTTCTTCGAGCAGAAGCGCGAGCGCAAGACCTATTCGCTGGCATTGCAGTTCAAGCCGGTGGAGCAGATGAACATTGAGCTGAACGCATTGAAGATCGACGCGAATTTCGATCACATGTCGCAAGCCATGTTCACCCACCAGGGCAATACCTGGAACAGCCTCAAGACCCTGAGCGACCTCACCGTCAAGGACGGCCTGATCACCAGCGCCAGTCACAAGAATGGCCTGGTCGTGTTCGACATGCAGAACCGCCGCGCTCAGGTCGATTCAGAGACCTACGACGTCAAGCTGGATTGGAATGACGAACGCTGGTTCGCCTCCACCCACCTGGGCCGCACCAAGGCCGAAGGCGGCCCGAAGCAGGTATTCGGCGAGTTCCTGGCCCGCACCGATTACACTTGGTCGATCGAAGACGCGCCGGGCAAGCCAGGCAAGGTGACCTTCACCGGTGAGAATCCGTTCCTCAATCCGGACCAGTTCCAGATGGATGGCGGCTGGGGCTCGGACCCGAACCAATCCACCTGGAATACCGGCTGGGGCGGCAATCTCGTCGAGAAGCCGACGCTCGACAAGGAAACCTACGGCCAGGTGGACTTTGGCATCAAGCTTGATTCCCCCGTCTACCTGATCCGTGCCGGTTACAAGCAGCGCAAGCATGAAACCAGCCAGATCCAGCAGGGCATCGGCCTGGCTTCCGTTGCAGGCTACGGCGATGCACAGGCATCGGATTTCGACCCGCGCAAGCTGCCAGGCAACTACCTGAACGGGCTCAGCGGCTACGGCGATCTGGGCGACCGTTTCACCATTGATGGCTGGAAGCTGGCTGACTACATCAGCAGCGGCAGCTGGCTGGCACCGTGGCAGACCATGCCGGTGGTCTCGCCCTTCAGTGCCGAAGAATTCGCCCGCAACAACTGGTCGATCAATGAGGATATTGGTGCCGCCTACGTGCAGGCCGACTTCAGCTTTGATCGCCTGCGCGGCAACATCGGCGTGCGCTACGTCCGTACCGACCTGGAATCAGGCAGCTATGCCTGCAACACCGGCCTGTCGGGCTGCACCCAAGCGGGCTGGAGCGCAGAACGACTGGCCGCCTCCTACGACCCGGTGGTCAACAAGAACAAGTACAGCAATGTCCTGCCCAACCTGAACCTGGTCTACGACGCCACCGACTCGCTGGTGCTGCGTTTCTCGGCGGCCAAGACTATCGCACGCCCGAACTACACGGACGTGTCCTCCTACCTGTGGCTGTCCGATACGGCACTCACGGGCGGCGGCGGCAACCCGAACCTGACGCCGTACAAGTCCACCAACCTGGACTTCTCGGCGGAGTGGTACTTCGCCGAGAACGCCATCGCTGCGGGCTCGATCTTCTACCGCGACGTAGCCGACTACATTCTCACCGAGTCGAACTCCGAGTCGCATTGGAACCAGAGCCAGAACAAGAACGACACTTATCTCGTTGATCGTCCGCGCAACGCCGGCGATGCGAAGATCAAGGGTATATCGCTGGCGTGGCAGCAGAACTTCGGCATGGGCTTTGGCATCATCGCCAACTACACCTACTCCGACGGCGAAGCCACCAACGGTCGCCCGCTGCCGTTCAACTCGAAGAACCAGTTCAACATCAGCCCGTTCTTTGAGAATGACACCTGGACTGCCCGCGTCACCTACGGCTGGCGCGACAAGTACTTCACCCAGGTAAGCGCCGGCCGTGAACTGTGGACCATGGACTACGCCTCGCTGGACGCCTCGCTTGCATTCAAGATCACCGACAACCTCTCCGTCGGCCTGGATGCAATGAACCTTCTTGACGAGAAGTACCACTCCTACTCTGGTGTCGAACAGCTGACTCGCGGCGCCTACCTGAGTGGCCGTCGTTACAACGCTTCGCTGCGCTTCGCCTTCTAAGCGGGCAACGCCAGCACCACCGTTTCACCGTTGTTTTTTCTCCTCCAGCGGACCTGGGTTTTCCAGGTCCGCTTTTTTTTGCCTGCCGCGGTGGCCAGGCCAAGGCAGCCGGCAGGCACGTGGCAGGAGGCGCCTACCAACGCATCGCCGCCAGGCACCGCAGCAAGCCGTCGCTCGCCGACCACGGGCATGGCGCAGCCGCCTGCCAGCCACGTGTGCCGGCATGCGGCACGCCCCTGCAGGGCACGTATCCGCACCACCTTTGCTGGCTGCGGACGCGCATGACAGAACACAGGCCGAAAGCGAACAGAAACAGTGATGCATATCGGCAGCAAGCGCTGCCCTTGCACTGCAACAACTGAAACTTCAATTACCAATGAATATGCAATGAACATAATTTTCATATATGCGCATTCACATTTCCAATGGGTTTCAATTGAAATGAACGGATATTCTTTTTCATGAAGAATGTCCCGCCAAACAAGCCAAATTCGCGTGAAAATCAATAAAATGAAGTTCCGTTTTTCGTGAAAATTATTTTTGCAAAATAAAAACAAATGCACGCACACTCCACCCCGAGCTGAACGCCGGTAGTCACGCACCCACCCGCCGCATGGAGGCAAGACGTGGACAAGCAAGGCCCGCATCACACCCGCAACAAATACAACGCCGCCGTGCTGCAAGCGCAGCCCAGCCGCGTCAGGCAGGCCTACCCCACCACCACGTCCGACTGACCGCGTTGCCCGCGGTTGGCCACCACGGTGACCGCGACGATTCTCCGCACGCCCGACGGGATGCGGGAACCACTGGCTGGCAGCACCTGCCGGCCATCCTTCAGCAAAGGGAGAGAGACCTTTGAACCACCGCAAGTCGCCGTTAACCGCCGCCATCATCAGCTGCCTGGCAATCAGCTTCAGCGCCCAGGCACAGGACGCACCACCGGAGGCAACCGAGCTTGATCGTGTCGTCGTCACCGGCATCCGCGCCAGCCTGCAGCAGTCGCTGGAATCCAAGCGCAATGCCGACAGCATCGTCGACGTGATCACCGCCGAGGACGTGGGCAAATTCCCCGCCACCAACGTGGCCGAAGCGATGACCATCATTCCCGGCGTCACCATCGACCGCGCCTACGGCCAGGGCGAGCGGGTCAGCATCCTGGGTGTGGACCCGGCACTGAACCGCACCCTGCTCAACGGCCAGTCCATCGCCTCCGGCGACTGGAACATGTCCGACTTCCCAACACGCACCTTCAACTACTCGCTGCTGGCACCGGAGCTGGTCGGCAAGGTGGAGGTGTTCAAGTCGCCGGAAGCACGCATGGACGAAGGCTCCATCGGTGGCACGGTGAACGTGTCCACGCGCAAGCCGCTGGACATGCCCGAGCAGGTGAGCATCACCGGCCGGCTCAGCTATGCACGCAACGACCGCGTCGAGAAGACCGACCCCAGCGCCTCGGCTGCGTTTGGCTGGAAGAATGCCGCAGACACCTTCGGCTTCATCCTCTCCGCGCAGTCCAGCAACGAGAGCATCCGTCGTGACGGCATCGAGTCGTACAACACGGTGCGTGCCAAGAACTACCGCGACGGCCTGGATGGCGCGGCCGGCTCGGTCAACAACACCGGCGACGACTGGTCGGTGCCGGCACTGCCCGATGGCTCCCAGCCGCAGAAGCCGGGCACCTGCCAGGGCGCCTGCGAACAGGCACTCAATGCCAACCCCGAAGCCATCGGCCCAAGCAGCATAAGCGCGCACTTCTTCGAGCAGGAGCGCAAGCGCAACACCTACTCGGCGTCGCTGCAGTTCAAGCCGGTCGAGCAGCTGAACATCGAGCTCAACGGCCTGAAGATCGACGCCAACTTCGATCACATGGCGCAGTCGATGTTCGCCTGGCCGGGCAATACCTACGGCAGCCTGATGACGCTGACCGATGTCACCATCGAGGACGGCATCATCACCGGCGGCAAACACAAGGGGGGCCGCATGGTGTTCGACCTGCAGAACCGTCGCGCCAAGATCGAATCGGAAACCTACGACCTCAAGGTTGACTGGAACGGCGAGCGCTGGTTCGCCTCGACCCATGTCGGCCACACCAAGGCTGAAGGCGGGCCCGAGCAGGTCTATGCCAGCTTCCTGGCACCGGCAGACTACGAGTGGTCCATCGCCAATGGTCCGGGTACGCCGGCAACCCTGAAGATCATCGGCCAGAACCCGTTCACCGACCCAAGCCTGTTCCGCATGGATGGGGGATATGCCAGCCCCTGGCATACCGACCCGCCGTCGCAGACCAACTGGCGCAGTGGTTGGGGCGGCAATCTCATCGAAAAGCCGACCCTGGACAAGGAAACCTACGGCCAGGTCGACTTCGGCTTCAAGCTGGATTCGCCGATCTACCTGGTACGCGCCGGCTACAAGCAGCGCTCACATGAAACCGGCCAGATCCAGCGCGGCGTCGTGCTTGACTCCATCACCGGCTATGGCGATGCCACCGCCGACATGTTCGATCCGCGCAAGCTGCCTGGCAACTACCTCGATGGCTTCAGCGGCTATGGCGACCTTGGCAACCGCTTCACCATCGATGGCTGGAAGCTGGCTGACTACATCAACGGCAGCGACTGGCTTGCGCCCTGGCAGAGCAAGCCGGTATCCACCACGCTGGGCAACCTGGAGTTCGTCCGCAACACCTGGACCATCGAGGAGGACATCAAGGCCGCCTACGTGCAGGCCGACTTCAGTTTCGACCGCCTGCGCGGCAACATCGGCGTACGCTACGTCCGCACCGAGTCGGCCTCCAGTGCCTATGAGTGCAATACCGGCCTGAAGAGCTGCACCGAGCGCGAGTGGAGCCCGGAACGCATCGCCGCATCGTTCGAGTACGTCACCCGCAGGAACAAGTACAACAGCGTCCTGCCCAACCTCAACCTCGTCTACGAGGCCAGCGATGACCTGGTACTGCGCCTGTCCGCGGCCAAGACCATGGCACGCCCGGGCTATTCGGACCTGTCCAGCTACATGTGGCTGTCCGACCAGACCCTGACCGGTGCAGCGGGCAATCCCGGCCTGAAGCCGTACCGCTCTACCAACCTGGACTTCTCGGCCGAATGGTACTTCTCGCCCGATGCGATCCTGGCGGGCTCGCTGTTCTACCGTGATGTCGCCGACTACATCGTCAACGTGGCACAGGATGAAACCCACTGGAACGACAACCAGCGCGACGATGCGGTGTATCGCGTGGACCGTCCGATCAATGGCGGCGACGCCAGGATCAAGGGGCTGTCGCTGGCATGGCAGCAGAACTTCGGGGCAGGCTTCGGCATCATCGCCAACTACACCTACTCCGATGGCGAAGCCAGCGGTGGCCGCCCGCTTCCGTTCAACTCGAAGAGCCAGTTCAACATCAGCCCGTACTTCGAGAATGACCGTCTGGCTGCACGCATCACCTACAACTGGCGCGACAAGTACTTCACCCGTGTCAGCGGCAGCCAGGATCTGTGGACGATGGACTACCACTCCCTGGACGCATCGGTGACCTACAAGGTCAACGACTACCTGAGCGTGGGCCTTGAGGGCATGAATCTGCTCGATGAGCAGTACCACAGCTACTTCGGCAACGAAAAGCTGCTCAATGGTGCCTACAAGAGCGGCCGCCGCTACATGGCGTCGCTGCGCTTTGCTTTCTAAGCGGTAACGCAACACCACCTGGCGGGGCGCCCAACGCCCCGCCAGGTTCCGCCAGCCATCCAGCACGCAATGGTCATCCGCGCATGAAACATGCATCAGCCAATCTGCTTCCCCGCGCTGTCCCGCTTCTGGTCATGGTGGCGTGCCTGTTGCCATGGTTGATCGGCCCTGCCCATGCCACCACCGATCTTTCCGGCTACTGGCTGGGCGAGATTGGCAGCGCCCGCGAGAAGGTCAGCATTGGACTGAACCTGCAGGCCGATGCCAATGGCCGCTACGACATGCAACTGGACCTGCCGATCGCCCACCTGCGCGCCCTGCCCCTGCATGGCAAGGCCGACCAGGATGCCAGCGGCGCACTGACCCACCGCGCCCTGCACATGGCAGCACGGCTGCAGGATCAGCAACTGGTCGGCACCCTGCTGGGCAGCGGCGAACGCCTGCGCCTGCAGCGCGGCGTCCGCGCCCAGTTACCTGCCAACACCGCAGCTGCCACGCCGCTGTCCACCTTGCCGGGGCCCCGCTGGACAACCAGGCTGGGCGGACAGATCTACGCATCCCCTGTTGTCGACAACGACATCGCCTACATCGGCACCACCAGCGGCAGCCTGTACGCTGTTGACCTTGCCGATGGCCGCGTGCGCTGGGGCAGCGCGCTCGGCTATCCCATCCATGCCACCGCGCTGGTGACCGACGATGCCATCTTCGTCAGCAGCGATGGCGGCTACCTGCATCGGCTCGACCGCGACACCGGCCGCGAGCAATGGCGCTCTTCCATCCAGGACGCACGCAGCAGCCGCGAAGCGCCACAACCGAATTCCTCTGCGTGGGAATGGCAGGGCCCACGTCCGCTGCTTGCCAATGGTGTGCTGTACATCGGTGGCAACGACGGCAGCGTACACGCACTGGATATGCGCAGTGGCGCAAGCCGCTGGAAGCGGCAGCTGCCTGGGCGCATCCAGCACGGCCCCACAGGCGACGACCAACACGTCTATCTGGTCACCGAAAGCGGCCTGCTGCAGGCACTCAATGCGCGCACAGGCAACCCGGCATGGCAGTACCGCATGACCACGCGCCCTGGCGCCGCACCGGTGGTCCACCGTGGCCGGGTATTCTGCAACGACCGCAGCGGACAGCTGCACGCGGTCAGTGCACGCAATGGCCAGGCGCTGTGGCAGACCCAGTTCTGGACCTCGTGGATCGAATCGGAGCCCTCGTTCGACGGCAATACGCTGTACATCGGCTCCTCGGACCTGCGCAAGGTCAGCGCCATCGACATCATCAGCGGCCGCGTGCTGTGGCGTACCGACGTTGGCGGCTGGAGCTGGGGCACGCCACTGATCGCCGGTGATCAGCTGCTGGTCGGCATGGCGGCAGGTTACCCCTACTTTCTCGAACACGGTGCAGGTATCGGCGTGCTGGATCGCCGCGATGGCCGCCTGCTTTCCGCCTATGCATTACCGGCCGGCCGCGGCTTCCAATGGGGCATCGCCGGCAGCCTTGCACACAATGCGGATGTGCTTGTTGCTGCAGATATCGAAGGCGTGCTGATGGGCTTCGCACTTGATGCAATGATCCAGGCCGGCACAGCACACAGCGCTACACCCGATGTTCCGCCTCCCCCTCCCGTGCGGATTGCAGCACTCGCAACATCAACCGTAAACGCAACAGCGACGGGCACAGAGCCCGCCGTCAACAACGAGGATCCATGATGCGCCGACACCGACTCACCACCCATGCACTGTCCGCGGCCCTGCTGCTTGCCTTGGGCATCGCCAGCGGCCAGGCAGCTGCCGCCAGCAGCGATGCCAGCGTCCAGTTGCTGCCTGTCGAAGTGACCGGCGCCAGCATCATCCCGCGCCCGGTATCGGTGCAGCCGGGCAACGGCCATTTCGTGGTGGATGCAGGCACGCGGGTGATTGCCGCCGATGGCAGCGAGGAGGTCGCCGCGCAGTTCACCCAGTTGCTGGCACGCACCACCCCGCTGCAGCTGCAGGTCAGCCCCGCCGGCACCAGCAAGGGCGCGATCCAGTTCCGCCTCAACCGGAATGCCAGCACCGATGCGTCCGAAGCCTATGCGTTGCGCATCGATGGCAATGGCGTCGTGGTCGAGGCCGCCGATACGCGCGGCCTGTTCTACGGCGCGATGTCACTGTGGCAGCTGCTGTCGGCCACGCCGGCAGCCAGCGCCACCCTGCCAGCCATGCAGGTGCAGGATGCACCGCGGTTTGCCTGGCGCGGCTTCATGCTCGACTCGGCGCGGCACTTCCAGAACATCGATGACATCAAGCTGATCCTCGATGCGATGGCCACGCACAAGCTCAACACCTTCCACTGGCACCTCACCGACGACCAGGGCTGGCGCATGGAGATCAAGCGCTATCCCAAGCTCACTGAAGTAGGCGCCTGCCGCGCCGCTGCCGGTGAAGCCGGGGTTGGCGCGGACGGCAAGCCGCACCTGTACTGCGGCTATTACACCCAGGAGCAGATCCGCGATGTGGTGGCCTATGCCGCCGCGCGCCACATCACCGTGGTGCCGGAGGTGGACGTGCCCGGCCACGCGCAGGCCGCTGTCGCCGCCTACCCCGAACACGGCGTGGTTGATGGCCCCACCCTGCCCTCGGCCAACTGGGGCGTGAACCCCTACCTGTTCAACCCGCGCGATGAAACCCTGCAGTTCCTGGAGAACATCCTGGCCGAAGTACTGGAGATGTTCCCCGGCCAGTACATCCATATCGGCGGCGACGAGGCAGTCAAATACCAGTGGGAAGCATCGCCGCAGGTACAGGCCTACATCCGCGAACTGGGCCTGAAGGATGAAGAAGCACTGCAGTCGCACATGCTCAAGCGCCTGGAAAAATACCTGGAAGACCACGGCCGCAAACTGATCGGCTGGGACGAGATCATCGAAGGCGGCTTGCCGCCGCAGGCCACGGTGATGTCCTGGCGCGGCATCCAGGGTGGCATCGAGGCCGCCACCCACGGCCACGACGTGGTGATGGCACCGGGCAATACCCTGTACCTGGATTTCCTGCAGACCAACCTGCCGGATGAGCCGCCTGGTCGTCCCAAGTTCACCTCGATGCAGCGCGTCTACGCTTTCGATCCGGTGCCCAGCGAGCTGACCGCCGCGCAGCGCAAGCACGTGATCGGCGTGCAGGCCAATATGTGGACCGAGCACACCCGCAGCGAGGAGCACCTCAAGCACAACGTGTTCCCGCGCCTGGCCGCACTGTCGGAAATCGCCTGGACGCCGCTGCGGAACAAGAGCTACGACGACTTCCTGGCCCGTCTGCCGGCGCAGCTGCAGCGCTACAAGGCGCTGGGCATCGCCTATGGCCAGACCGCGCTGTCGGTGGCGATGAAGCGCCAGGATGACCGTGCCGGCAACAAGGTCACGGTGGAGTTGTCCAATCCGCTGAGCTACCGCGACATCCGTTACACCACCGATGGCAGCACGCCCACCGCACAGTCACCGGCCTATCCGGGTGCATTGACCCTGCCGGTGCCGACCACGTTGAAGGCGCAGGCCTTCTTCAACGGCAAGCCGCTGGCCGACAAGCCCAGCCAGTGGAACTTCGATGCGGCATCGCTGCTCAGCCGCAATGACAAGACCCTGGCGCAGTGCCCGACCGGTGGCCGCCTGCTGCTGCGCCTGATCGATGACAACCCGCTTGAAGGGCCGCGCGAGAACTTCGACGTGACCATCTTCAATCCCTGCTGGCTGTGGGAAGACGCGCAGCTGCAGGACATCGCCTCGATCAAGGTGCGCGCCGGTCGCATCCCCTACAACTTCGGCCTGTTGCGCGAAGAAGAAGCCAAGCGTGGCTACCGCAAGCCAGTGGCGCGCCATGGCGAATTCGAAGTGCGCGCCGGCTGCGAGGGTCGCGTGCTGGCCAGCGTGCCGTTGCCGGCGCAGGCCGGGGCCGATGGCTTCATCGAACTGGAAGCACCTCTGCGTGCCGGGCCGGAACAGATCAGCGACCTGTGCATGACCTTCAGTGGTGATACACGGCCGCAGATGTGGGTACTGAACCAGGTGCAGCTGCAACCGAAGAAGTAGTACAGGAAGGCGCGGTGCGGTACGTGGGGTCCTCTCCACCCCCCGGCCCGCACCGCGCCTCCTTTTTTGCAAACCTGCCAGGTGTCCACGACCTTGCAGTGGTGCAGAACGTAGCAGTCAATTCCAGCCGATGGAAGTGCCGTTCATGCCTTGAAACAAGGCACTTTTGAAACTAAACGGTTGCAATGGAAAGCGCCGCGCATTCAGCGCGGCTGCAAGCGCAGCAACAGATCGCGCAGCGGCGTGAACACCAGCAGCAACCCGGCCAGCACGCCGGTGGTATTGGCCAGCGCATCCATCGGATCGGCCATGCGGGTTGCGGTCAATGCACCCTGCGCCCACTCGATGCCGATGCCCATCAGCACCAGCCCCGCTCCCGCCAGCCACAGCGCGCGACGTTGCGCGAACAACTGCACCGCGCTGCCGGCCAGCAGAAAGTAGGCCAGGAAGTGTTCAACCTTGTCGCTGTTCTGCGGCAGTGCCAGCGGCGGCGGCGGGATCAGGCAGACCACGATCACCGCCAACACCGCCGCGCACCACAGCGCCAGCCAGAACCGCGCCCGCCGCAACGGTTTGAGCAGCGCGCTCACAGCCGCCAGGTCAGGTCGCCCAGCAGGAACGAGGCCGACATGTCGACATCACGGCTGAATGCCATCACCTGGAAGCGCTCGCCCATTTCGGTCGGCAAGGTCAGTTGCTTGAGCTGGTTGCGCAAACGCATACGCCCGACCTCGTCGGTACGCTCCTCGGCCGCTTCCAGCAACTGGGTGATGCCGTTGCCGAGCAGGTAGTTGGTCTGGTTGCAGTAACCGGCCAGATCGAAGCCGGCATTGGTGCCGGCTTCGGCCAGCGCGGTGAAATCCACCGAGGCGGTGATGTCCTGCAGGCCCGGCCACAGGAAGACGTCGTTGTGCACGTGGTGGCGGTAGAAGGCTCGCAGGGTGCCGTCATCGCGCTCATGCTGGTAGAACTCGGCGCGCGGGTAGCCGTAGTCGATGAACAGCATCGCGCCGCGCTTCATGCCACCGGCCACCGCCTGGATCCAGTACGGCAGCTGCGGCAGCACCTCGGAGCGGTAACCGTGCGCGAACGGGCGCTCCAGGTAGCGCTCCAGGTGGCGCACCGCGCCCATCAACAGCGGGTCGGCCGGCTGCGCACCGCGCACGAAGCGGCCCTCGCCATCCAGCTCCACGGTTTCCTCGTAGATCTCGCCCTCGTCGCAGACAAAGCGCGGCGTCGGCAGCGCGTCGATCACTTCGTTGGCAAACAGCACCCCGTCCCAATCGTCATCGAACGGCCGGTCCAGCCATTCCACCAGCGCGAACACCGGCGGGATCAAGGCCTGCTGCAGGCGTTCGCGTTGGCGCTCACGCAGGTCGGCGCTGGGCTCGAGGATGGCGTAGCGTTCCGGCAGGGCATCCAGCTCCAGCAGGCGCTTGAGCAGGATCTCGGCGAAGGCACCGCTGCCGCCGCCCAGTTCCAGCATGCGCGCCTGCGGGCCCAGCTGCTGCAGTACCGGTGCCACCACGTTGGCGGTGGTTGCGGCAAACAGCGGCCCCATCTCCGGCGCGGTGACGAAGTCACCGGCGGCGCCGAACTTGCTGGCACCGGCGCTGTAATAGCCCCAGCCCGGTGCATACAGCGCCAGCTCCATGAAGCGCGAGAACGGCACCGCACCGCCCTGGGCACAGATGTCCGCACGCAGGTGGGCGGCCAGTTGATCGCTGTGGGCCAGCGCGTCGGTATCGGGGGTGGGCAGATCGGAATGCATGGCACGGCGTTTTGCAGGGACAATGCACAGGATAGCCGAGTGAGGAAACCGCAGATGACAGAAACCCAAAAGGTGGCCTTGGTCACCGGCAGCGCGCGCCGCATCGGCGCCGGCATTGCCCGCCACCTGCATGCCCATGGCTACCGCGTCGCCGTGCATGCCAACCAGTCGCTGGAAGAGCTGCAGTCGCTGGCTTTCGACCTGGAAAGCGAGCGCGCCGGCAGCGTGCTGGCGGTACAGGCCGACCTGCGCGACCTGTCCGAGCTGCCCGACATGGTGGAACAGGTGGTCAGCCATTTCGGCCGCCTGGACGCGCTGGTGAACAACGCCTCCAACTTCTACCCCACCCCGCTGGGCCAGATCACCCCCGAACAATGGGACGATCTGTTCGCGGTGAATGCGCGTGCGCCACTGTTCCTGGCCCAGGCTGCGGCCCCGCATCTGGTGCGTCAGCGTGGTGCCATCGTCAACCTGACCGACCTGCATGCCACCCAGCCGCTGCGCGAGCACCCGGTGTACAGCTCGGCCAAGGCCGCGCTGGAGATGGTGACCCGCTCGCTGGCGCTGGAGATGGCCCCGCATGTGCGGGTCAACGCGGTGGCGCCCGGCGCCATCCTGTGGCCGGAGCAGGGCAAGAGCGAGGCGGCCAAGCAGAAGCTGATGGAACGCACGCCGATGGCACGCCTGGGCACCCCGCACGAGATCGCCGCGGCGGTGCGCTGGCTGCTGGACGATGCCGGGTATCTCACCGGCCAGGTGCTGCGCCTGGACGGCGGCCGCACCCTGACCTGATCCGCCGCCGCAGGCGCGGCGGCAATCATCCTCCGGGTTTGCTGCCCGCCCGGATACCCATGGCGTGGCGCTCGCGCCGCGCCTACGGGGCGAGGTCGACGGTTTCGAAGGCCTGGCCGTACTGCGGGTGATCCCGCCACAGCTGTGCCAGGCTGCGCTGCTGCACCGGGTCGATGAACGCCGGGGCGATATCGGCCAGCGGCTTGAGCACGAAGGCATGCTTGAGCTCGGGGCGCGGAATACGCAGGTGCTTGGGCCCTTCCATCACCAGGTCGCCGTAATAGACCACGTCGATATCCAGGGTACGGTCGCTGAAACGCGGGCCGGAACGGTCGCGGCCATGCGCGTCTTCCACAGCGTGCAGCCAGTCGTTGAGCTCCAGCAACGGCATGTCGGTTTCCAGCTGCACCGCATTGTTGAGGAAGTCCGGGCCTTCGAACCCCACGGCCGGGGTCAGGTAGGCGGGCGATACGCGGATCTCACCAAAACGCTGGCGCAGCACGGCGACGGCCGCCTGCAGGTAACGCCGGGGTTCAAGGTTGCTGCCCAGGCTCAGAAGCACGGTGGTCATGGGATCGGCTTGTCCGCAGGCCGCGCCCACCCCACGGGGTGTTCAGGACGCTGCATCGTGGGAGGGGGCGCACATGATGAATCCGGCAGGCCGGTCAGTCCACACCCAGTGCATCGGCCACCGCGCGGAACACCCGCTGCATCTCCAGTGGCTTGGGCAGCACATGCACACTGATGCCTGCCGGCGTCTGGCCATCGGCAAAGGCCGGGGCATGGCTGTCCTCCAGCACGATCGCCGGGCCGCGATAGCCCATGGCCTGCATCTCGGCCAGCAACTGCCCCGCCGACAACAGCGGAATGCCACTGTCCACCAGCACCACGTCCGGCAGCCCGGCCTCCTGCAGGTGGCGCATGGCCACCGCACCATCGCTGGCCAGGCGCATGCGGTAGCCCTGGCTGGACAGCGCATTGCCCAGCAGGGACAGGCGCGTGGCCTCGTCATCGACCACCAGCAGGCGTTCACCCCGCCCCGGGCGTACCAGCGGTTGCTCGTCCTCGCCTTCACCAAGGGCGGCATCCTGCAGCGGCAGCAGCAGGTCGAAGCAGGTGCCCTCGCCCAGCGTGCTGCTCACCTTGATCTGCCCACCAATGCTGTCGACGATACGGTGGCAGGACACCAGGCCCAGACCGGTGCCATTGGCCTTGGTGGTGAAGAACGGGCTGAACAGGCGGTCCAGGGTTGCCTGGTCCATGCCCACGCCCTGGTCGCTGACACGGATACGGACCTGCCCACCCGACTCGCTGCCGGCACGGTCGGCCACCAGGCTCAGGCGGCCGCCATCGGGCATGGCCTGGATGGCATTGAGCGCCAGGTTCAGCAGCACCTGCTGCAGCTCGGTGTAGTTGGCCTCGATCGCCATGCGGTCATCGGCAACTTCCAGTTGCAGGTCGACATTGCGCGGCAGGCTGCTCTTGAGCAGCATGCCCACCGCCTGGAACAGGCGCTGCAGCACGATGCGCTCACTGGGCTGGCGCGAGCCACGCACGAAGGACAGCATCGACTCGACCATCTCATGGCCGCGCCGCCCGCACTCGGCGATGACATCGGCCAGGCGGATGATCTTGGGGTCGTCGCTGCGGTCGCGGATCAGGTCCGGCACGATCAGCAGCGGCTGCAGGATGTTGCGCAGGTCATGGCTGAGGCCGGCCGCCAGCAGAGCCAGGCTTTCCAGCCGCTGGGCGCGCATCAGTTCATCCTCGACCCGCTGCCGCTCGACCTCGCTGCGCGATTCACGGATGGCGCGCGCCACTGCCGACGGCAGGCGCACCGTCTGGTGCTTGATGATGTAGTCGTTGGCGCCCTTGTGCAGGGCTTCCACCGCCGTCTCCTCACCCATCGTGCCGGAGACGAAGATGAAAGGCACCCGCGGGTGCAGCTCGCGCAGGATCTGCAGCGCCTGATAGCCCGAAAACCCGGGCATGCTCAGGTCCGACAGCACGATGTCCGGCGTCCAGTCGGCCAGCACCCGGCGCAGCGCCACCTCGCTGTCCACCCGCTCGAAGCCGGCCTGCAGGCCGGCCTCCAGCAGCTGGTCACTCAGCAGTTCGGCGTCTTCCGGCGAATCCTCCACCAGCAGGATGCGCACGGGGCCCAAAGGTGCACCCTTGTTCGGCATTGGCTTACTCGGCGTCCGGAGCCTGGTTGATCACGGCCCAGAAGGTACCAATGGTTTTGACCGCCGTGAAGAACTGGTCAATGTCCACCGGCTTGACCACATAGGCGTTCACCCCCAGGTCCCAGCTGCGGGCCAGGTCGCTTTCCTCGCGCGAGGAGGACAGGATCACCACCGGCAGGCGCTTGAGCTCCTCCTCGGCACGGATGCGCTGCAGCACTTCCAGCCCGTCCATGCGCGGCATCTTGATATCCAGCAGCAGCACCGCCGGCAAACCTTCCTCACGCTGCGCGAAACTGCCGCGGCGCAACAGGAAATCCAGTGCTTCCACGCCGTCCTCGACATGCACGATGGGGTTGGCCAGGCGCGCGTCCCGCAAGGCATCGATGGCCATTTCGGCGTCGGCGGCGCTGTCTTCGGCCAGCAGGATGGTACGTAGGGGGCTCATGCCAGGGGTTCCTTGTAGGACGCGTCGGTGGAAGTGGGAATGATGAAGCTGAAAGTGGCGCCCTTGTCGATCTGGGCATCGGCCCAGATGCGGCCGCCGTGGCGGGTCAGCACGCGCCGCACGCTGGCCAGGCCGATGCCGGTACCGGCGTACTCCGAGGCCTTGTGCAGGCGCTGGAACACACCGAACAATTTGGAGGCGTACTGCATGTCAAAGCCGGCGCCGTTGTCGGCCACGGTGAACTGCTGGCTGCCGTCGGGCAACTGGCGAGCGCTGACCTCGATCACCGCCTTGTCGCGGCCGCCGGTGTACTTGACCGCATTGCCCAGCAGGTTCAGCCACACCTGCCGCATCATGTTCTCGTCGGCAACCACGGTTGGCAGGTTGCCGATATGCCATTCCACCTCGCGCACGGCACCGTCGGCAGCTTCTGCCTTCAGGTTGGAATCCAGCAGCGCGCGGGTATCGGCCACCATCGACTGCATGTCCACCGGCTGCAGGCGCATGGCACCGCGCCCCAACCGAGAGTACACCAGCAGGTCATCGATCAGCGCGGCCATGCGCTGCGCCGAACTGCTGATCACCTGCAGGTAGTGCTTGGTCTTGTCGTCAGCCGCCTCGCCCAGGTGCCGGCTCAGCTTGTCGGAGAAGCCGGCCACATGCCGCAGCGGCGCGCGCAGGTCATGCGAAACCGAGTAGCTGAATGCCTCCAGCTCACGGTTGACGTCTGCCATCTGCTCCACCTTGCCTTCCAACTGCCGGTTGAGCTCCTCCACCCGCACCTGCACCGCACGCTGCAAAGTGATGTCGCTGACCGTCATCAGCACCACTTCGTCATCCACGTCCGGCAGCGACATGCGCCTGGCGTTGATCAGCATGGTCCGTACCAGGCCATCCACGCCGCGCTGCTGGTGCTCGAAGTCCCACAGCTCACGGCCGCGCAGCAGGACGTCGGCAAGCCGTTGCCCGATCAGCGGGTCGTCCCAGGCGCCCTCGCCGATGTCCTGCAACGGGCGCAGGTTGTTGTCCTGCTCATCGGCCCCATACAACTCGGCAAAGGCAGTGTTGTGCAGCACGATGCGCAGTTTGCCGTCCAGCAGCACGATCGGCTCACGCACCGTCTGCAGCACCGCGTTGGCGCGGGCACTGGCCTTGCTCAGGCGCTTCTCGGCCTCGGCGCGGCTGCCGATCTGCCGTTGCAGCAACCACAGCACCAGCGCCAGCAACAGCAGCTGCACCACCAGCGCCGACCAGGTCACCACCGAGGCCTGCTGCTGCTGGCGCTTGGCGCGCAGCACGCGCTCGACCAGCAATTGCTCTTCGTGCTGCTGCAGTTCCCCCACCAGTTCGCGGATCGGGAACTGGAAGGTCATCTCCTCGATCAGCTCGCGCTGGCGCGGAGAATCCGTGCTGGCGGCGATCTCCTTGGCCAGCGCCATGCGCCGCTCAAGCATCAACTCCATCTTGCCGATGCGTACCAGCTGCTCGGGGCTGTCGTTGACCAGCTTGGACAGCTCATGCAGGTTCACCGAGACCCGGTCGGCCTGGCGCAGGCGCTGCTGCAGCGCCTGCGAATCGATGCCCTTGGACAAGGTGAGGGCCGCCGACTCGACGTCACGGATATCAGCCTGCAGGTTGTACAGGCGCGCGCCCACGGCCTGGGTATGTGCCACCCAGTTGGCGGCATTGACGCTCTCACGCGCCAGGTGCCGCAGCATGATCGCCGGCACGATGATGATCAGCAGCGCCGCCAGGCCCAGTCCCATCAGGCGCCAGCGGCTCCAATCCTCATCGCTGAATCGTGATGTCATCGTTTCCCCTTCACAGGCTTGCCCAGCGCAGCGGCCGGCCGGTCCGCGGCGGCACACCCTGACGCCACCGCGCGGATGGTCAGCAGTGCTGACCCATCGGCCAAGGATTGCATGAATGCAGTCGCCAATGCCACGCCTGTGGCACTACGCGGGGAAACCCGCTGACAATCTCAGCCGCCCTCGCTGCGCTTGATCGCATGCCCACCGAATTCATTGCGCATGGCCGCCAACATGCGGTCGGTGAACGAGTTGTCCTCGCGCGAGCGCAGGCGTTCGAGCAGCGACAGGGTGATCACCGGTGCCGGCACATCCAGCTCGATGGCCTCGGCCACGGTCCAGCGGCCCTCGCCGGAGTCCTCCACGTACGGTGCGATGCCGTCCAGCGCCGGGTTGCGCTGCAGTGCATCGGCACTGAGGTCCAACAGCCACGAACGCACCACGCTGCCGTGCCGCCACACCTCGGCCACCTGTGCAAGGTCCAGTTCGAACTCGGACTTCTTTGCCATCAGCGCGAAGCCTTCGGCATAGGCCTGCATCATTCCGTACTCGATGCCGTTGTGGACCATCTTGCTGAAGTGCCCCGCGCCGACCGGGCCCACATGCGCCCAACCGCGGTCTGCCGCCGGTGCCAGCGCCTGGAACAACGGTGCCAGCCGCTGCACGGTGGCCTGCTCACCACCGATCATCAGGCAATAGCCTTCCTGCAGACCCCATACGCCACCGCTGGTGCCGCAATCAACAAAACCCACGCCCTGCTCGGCGCAACGCGCGGCGCGTTGCTGCGACTGCCGGTACCAGGAGTTGCCGCCATCCACCACCACGTCGCCAGCCGACAGCAGCGGCAACAGGCTGTCCAGGCTGGCATCGACCACCTTGGACGGCACCATCAGCCACAGCACGCGCGGCGCCGGCAGGGCCTGCACCAGCGCCTCCAGCTCAGCCACGGCAGCGATGCCCTGCGCCTGCAGTTGCGCGCGCGCCTGCTCGCCCGGGTCATAACCGGTGACATCCACCCCGCCTTGATGCAGCCGTTGGGCCATGTTGGCCCCCATGCGGCCCAGCCCGATCATCCCTAGTTCCATGGTTCACCTCGTTTGATGGTGGAAGCGGTAGCAGCCGCGCAGGCCTGCAGGCGACTGCCAAGCCAGCGCTGGTAAATGGTGGTGTGCAGGTTGTGCAGGGCCAGGTCAATGGCAAACGGCGTGCGTGGATTGCGGTCCAGCAGCCGTACCACGTGGTAGCCCAGCGGCCTCACCCCCTTGCGGTGCACATAGATCATCACCTGCTGGTAGACCGGATCGGACAAAAGGCTGTCGATCTGCGCCACCAACGCGCGTTGCGGCGCCGGCAATGCCTGGCGCAAGCTCGGATCATGCTCGAACAGCAGCCGCTCGAAGCCCCGCCGGCCCTGTGCTGGCAATTGCCGCGCCAGCTCCCAGATCCTTCGGTTCTGCGCGTCGTACCAGGCCAGCCCACCGTGCTGCGCCAGGGCCTGCGCGGCCGCATCGCTGATATCGGTGATGATGAAGTTCTCGGCCTGGTTGTTGATGTCGTCCAGGTACTTCCGGTCGAACACATGCACGATGAAACCCGGCACGCCCATGAACGCCTGCCGGCCCATCGCCGCAGTGCGCACCGCCTTGCCATCGGCAAAGAGATCACCGGCGCTGCTGCCCAGCAGGATGCTTTGGGTGCCGTGCAGGGTGAGGAAGGTGCCGATGGACAGCTCGCCGGGAGTGAACGCGGTATCGAAGGCAGCATCGCCAAACAGCTCACGCAAGGTGGCCAGCTGTGCTACCTGCCTGCCCACCCCACACTCACTGCGCACCCGCCCCGAGTAGAACGCTTCCAGTGCCCGTGCATTGCCTGCCACCGGCACATAGCCCCGGCCGAAACTACGAAAGCGCTGCCAGCCCTGGTGCTTCGCGCCGCGCGCGCCAAAGCCGATCCAGCCCAACTGCAAGGCGGAAAAGCGATAGCCGGGGTTGTCCTGCAATCGAGCGCTGGCCTGGCGTGCCGCCGCCCCCAGCTTGAAGGCGAATGCGCACCGGCTGGCAGGCTGCTGCAGCAAACCGGCCGCCAGCTGCTCGCGCTGTGCATCGTCCTGGGCAGCGGAAAACCACAGCTGCAGCTCACCCTGCGCGTGTGCCTGGGCCAGGCTGCCCCGTTGGCAGGGCGTACCGGCGCTCACCTCGGCCTGCGCGGCATCGCTCACCTGCACCTGCCAACCCAGCTCACGCAGCAACTCGACATTGCAGCCGGCAACCGCACTGCCCACCTGCAGGCCAAGCACCGCGCACAACCAGGACATACCGCGACCTACCGTTGCCCGCACGCGCCGCGGCTGCCTCACTGCGTGCCATCCACGCCTGCGGTTGGCGCTAGTTCGCTCACATACTGCTGCAGGCGCTGGAAGAAGTTGCGATAGAACTGCGCATCCTGCACCGTACTGCTGGCCACCCGCACCAATGAATCGTCATTGCTGCCAAACGGCAGCGACACCGAGCCCAGCGCACCCACCCCGACACTGGCCGAGGTCGGTGACTTCTTCAAGGCATAGCGATCCTGCACCGCACTGACAAACACCTGCGCCTTGCCGTCGGCGCGGGGGGCACAGGAAACCCGCAGCACCAACTGCTCGTGCACCTCGTCCTTGGGCTGGAAATTCTTGTTGGCCTCCACATTGCCGGCATCGGCGCGGGCAATGGCATAGCCCTGCCCCAGCAGCGCGCGACGGGCGGCCTCGCAGGCCTGCGCCGGGGTGCTGTCGATATTGCGGGTGTAGGTGTCGCCGGAGTCGAAGGACTCACGCAGCAAGGTGCTGTTGGCGGGCTTGCCGCCACAACCGGCCAGCATCAGCAGGGCCAGCGCGGCCGGCACATGCGGGCGAAGACTGCGCATGGGCACTCCCAGTGGAGAAGGCCCTCAGCATAACGCCGCCAACGTCATGGGACATTGACGGCGTCGGGCCCTGCCACCGCGTGTTTGGCCGCGGCTCAGTCAGCCCAGCGTCCGGGTGCGGTGGACTGCGGCAATACCTGTGCCGACAGCGGACGGTCCTTTTCCAGCAGGTTGACCGCATCGGCCAGGATGGCGGCCGATTCACGCAGCAGCGGGTCCGGGCGCTTTTCGGCGGCCTTCTCGCGTGCGGCATCCTTGACGATGTCGCGCTCGTTGCCGGTCAGGCCGTCGTCGCTGCTGTCCTCGGCCAGCGGATCCAGCGGCAGGCCCAGCTCCTTGCGGATCTGCTGGCGCTGCTTGCGCTGGTTTTCCTGCTTGTCGCGCTCGGCGCGGCGTTCGGCCTCGTTGAGCGACACGTACTTCTTGGCGGCCTCGGTGCGGAACTGCTGCACGTCTTCCTCCCACCACTGGAACTCGCGGTCGTTGCGGATGCGCTGGCTGTGCAGGCCGTCCAGGCGCGGCACGATCGGCGCGAAGTTGCCGTACTGGGTATGCGGCACAGCGGCGATACGGGTCCACGGCAAGGCATTGTCATAGGTGCTTTCACCGAACTCGCTGGCATCGACGCTGGCCGGGAAGGCCAGGTCCGGCACCACGCCCTTGTGCTGGGTACTGGAGCCACTGACACGGAAGAACTGGGCGATGGTCAGCTTGACCTGGCCAAAGCGCTCCTTCTCGCTGGCCGGCCAGCGGTCCAGCGGCACCACGTTCTGCACGGTGCCCTTGCCGAAGGTGGTTTCACCGATCACCAGGCCGCGACCATAGTCCTGGATGGCACCGGCAAAAATTTCCGAGGCCGAGGCCGAACCACGGTTGATCAGCACCGCCAGCGGGCCATCCCAGGCCACTGCCGGGTTGCGGTCACTGTTGACGGTGACACGGCCGCCGGACTCGCGCACCTGCACCACCGGGCCCTGTTCGATGAACAGGCCGGTCAGTTCAATGGCTTCGTCCAGCGATCCGCCACCGTTGTTGCGCAGGTCCAGCACCACGCCGTCGAGCTTGTCGGCCTTGAAGCCGGCGAGCAGCTTGGCCACGTCGCGGGTGGCCGAGGCATAGTCGGCGGCATTGCGGCGGCGGCCTTCGAAATCCTGGTAGAAGGTCGGCAGCTTGACCACGCCGATACGGCGCTCGGGCACGCCGGCGGCCGCAGGGATGGTCATCGTCTCACCCTTGGCAGCCTGCTCGGACAGGCGGATCTTCTGCCGGGTCAGGGTCACCATGCGGTGTTTGCCATCCACACCTTCGGCGGCCGGGATGTATTCCAGGCGCACCTGGGTGTCCTTGGCACCGCGGATCTTGGCCACTACGTCGTCGATGCGCCAGCCGATCACGTCCTCGACCGGGCCGGAGCGGCCCTGGCCGACACCGACGATGCGGTCACCGGCCTTGAGCGTGCCATCCAGCGCCAGCGGGCCACCGGGCACCACTTCGCGGATCACCACCACGTCGTCCTGGCGCTGCAGCTGGGCACCAATGCCCTCCAGCGACAGCGACATGGCCTGGTTGAAGTTCTCCGCGGTGCGTGGGGTGAAGTAGTCGGTGTGCGGATCCACCGCCCGGGTGTAGGCATTGAGGTAGATCGAGAACACGTCCTCGTTCTTCCACTCGTTGATGCCCTTGAGCTGGGTCTCGTAACGCTTGTCCAGGGTCTTGCGGATGTCGGCGGCCGACTTGCCAGCCAGCTTCAGCCGCAGCCAATCGTTCTTGACCGACTTGCGCCACAGTTCGTCCAGCTCGGCATTGGTACCCCACGGCACGTCCTTGCGGTCGTACTCGAAACGCTCTTCGCGGGTGAAGTCCGGCTCCTGGCGCAGCAGGCCGCGCGCGTAGTTGATGCGCTCGGTCACGCGCTGGCGGTACACCGCGAACACCTGGAAGGCAGGATCCAGCTCACCGGAGCGGATTGCATCGCCCGTGCGTGCGGCCAGCGGCGCGAAGCCGTCGACGTCGGCCTTGGTGAAGAACTGCTTGCCGCCGTCCAGCGACTCCAGGTAGCGCTTGAAGACATCGGCCGAGGTGGCCGCGTCCAGCGGCCGCGGCCGGTAGGCATAGCGGCTGTCGGACAGCACCCCGTACACCAGCTTGGAGGCCGTGGCTTGGTCAACCGTGGGTCCGGAGCCCAGCGTCGGGGCGTCGGCACGCGCCAGCAGCGCGGTCGGCACGGTCAGCGCGAAGGCCAGCAGAAAAGCGGGAACTCGGTAGTTCATCAAAGTACTCGTGGCACCGAACGTTGGGGGAAGACTGCGGGCAGGTCAGACATGCCGACAGTGCCGAAAGTTTCGGCAATTGTCATCCGGCCCACGGCCAGACTAGCCGCAGTGCTGTAGCAGAGTGTGAATCGCCCATGCAGGGCTGCGGCCGCCGCCGCGGGCACGCCACCGGAGCAAGCCCGGGGCGTGCATGAAAGGCCGGGGTCAGACAGCGACGCCGGCACCGGCCGCCTGCTGGTCGGCATGGTAGGACGAACGCACCATCGGGCCGGAGGCAACGTGGGTGAAGCCCAGTTCGTAGCCGTAATCCTCGAACGCCTTGTATTCCTCCGGCGTCCAGTAACGCAGCACCGGGTGGTGATGGGCGGTCGGCTGCAGGTACTGGCCAATGGTCACCATTTCCACATCGTGCGCGCGCAGGTCACGCAGGGTGGCCTGCACCTGCTCGAAGGTTTCGCCCAGGCCGAGCATGATGCCGGACTTGGTCGGCACGTTCGGGTGCTGTGCCTTGAAGTTCTTCAACAGGGTCAGCGACCACTGGTAGTCCGCGCCCGGGCGTACGTTGCGGTACAGGTCCGGCACGGTCTCGATGTTGTGGTTGAACACGTCTGGCGGGTTCTGCGCCAGGATTTCCAGGGCGCGCTCCATGCGGCCCTTGCCGCGGAAGTCCGGGGTCAGCACCTCGATGCGGGTGCCCGGCGACTTTTCGCGGATGGCGGTGATGCAATCGACGAAGTGCTGGGCACCGCCGTCGCGCAGGTCATCGCGGTCGACGCTGGTCACCACCACGTACTTCAGGCCCATGTCGGCCACGGTCTGGCCCAGGCTGGCCGGCTCGTTGGCGTCCGGCGGCTTGGGCCGGCCGTGGGCCACGTCGCAGAACGAGCAGCGGCGGGTGCAGACCTCGCCCAGGATCATGAAGGTGGCGGTGCCATGGCCGAAGCATTCGTGGATGTTCGGGCAGCTGGCCTCCTCGCACACGGTGACCAGGCGGTTCTCACGCAGCTTGGCCTTGAGGTTGGCCACGGCATTGCCCGAGGGAATGCGCACGCGGATCCACGAGGGCTTGCGCAGCACCGGCGCATCGGCGAACTGCACCGGCGAGCGGTTGATCTTGTCACCGCCGAGCTGTTTGACACCGGCCTGCAGCGGCGCGGACGGGGCGTCGCCCTGCAGGACCTGCAGGGGAATGGAGCGCGTGGTGGATTCAGTCATGGCGTTATCAGCGGTCTCAGAGCCGCGTAGTCAGATCGGGCAGTTCGGGCGTCGGCTGCAAGGCCAGGCCGAACTGCTGGGCCAGATGGGACAGCAGCACCGACTTGACCGCTTCGATGCCCGAAGGACCGCCCAAGTCTAGCACCGAGGTCACCTGCATCCCGGCGTAGCCGCAGGGGTTGATGCGGTGGAAAGGCTCCAGGTCCAGCGACACGTTGAACGCCAGCCCGTGGAAACTGCAGCCACGGCGCACGCGGATGCCGAGCGCGGCGATCTTGGCCCCGCCCACATAGACACCGGGCGCGCCGTCCAGGCGTTCGGCCCCGATGTTCCATTCGTCCAGGGTGTCGATGATGGCCTGTTCGATACGACACACGTAGTCGCGCACGCCGATGCCGAGCCGGCGCAGGTCCAGCAGCGGGTAGACCACGATCTGGCCGGGGCCGTGGTAGGTCACCTGACCGCCACGGTCCACATGCAGCACCGGGATGTCGCCTGGCGCCAGCACATGCTCGTCCTTGCCGGCCTGGCCCAGGGTGAACACCGGGTCGTGCTCGACCACCCACAGCTCGTCGGTGCTGGTATCGGTGCGGGCATCGGTGAACTGCTGCATGGCGTGCCATACCGGCTCATAGCCCTGCCGGCCAAGGTCACGCAGCAGCGCCGGGCGCGGCGTAGCGCGCGCGGTCGCGGCCTTTGCCTCGCAGCTGTTTACAGCGTCCACTTCACTTCCGGGTGGTCGCGCAGCGCCGCATGGGCGGCATCGTACTGCTCGCGGTTTTCGGCCTTGAAGGCGATGCGCACCGAGACGTATTTGCCATTGGAGGAATGCTTCCAGGCGATGCGCTCGTTGAGCACTTCCACGCCGGCGCTCTGCAACAGCTGCGGCAGTTCGCGTTCCAGCCCGATATTGGCCGCGCCCATGGCGCTGAGCTCAAAGGTACCGGGGAACTGGAAGCCGTGTTCAGGGTTGTCGGACTTGATTTCCATGCCCGCCATTATCGGGGCGGAAGCCCGCAAACCCAAGGCCATGGCCGATCCACAGCCTTCCATCAGCGCAGGCCCTGCTCTCGACACGGGTAGTGCCGAGCCATGCTCGGCAGAAGGATCCCGGGCAAGCCCCTGCCGAGCATGGCTTGGCACTGCCTGGCAATCCGGCGAGCCCCCCCCGCCGAGCGCGGCTCGGCACTATCTGGCAATCGGGCAAGCCCTGCCGCGCCGGCCCGGCCCGGCACCACGCTACAAACGAGAAGGGCCGCTTGCGCGGCCCTTCGGCGGGATGAATCCCGGCTTACTTGGACAGTTCCAGCAGAGTCGAGGAGACCCAGCCACGGTTGCCCAGTTCATCTTCCACTTCCCACATCACGCCTTCCTTGGTGCCGGTGGGGTACAGCATCATGCCCGGGTCCAGGCTGCGCACGGGCGCACCGGTGCCGCGGGCATTGGCCAGCAGGCGGCCGGCACGGGTGACAGTCACGGCCTGCTGGGCGTTGGCGGCCGAAGCGTTGTCCGGCAGGCCACCCAACTGGGCGATGATGTCGGTGTAGGCCTGCAGGTAGGCCATGGTGATCACCTGGCCGATCTCGGTATTGGCGTAACCGCCGACACCGGCAGCCCCCAGGCCGCTACCGCCAAACAGGCCGGCACTGGCGCCGAAGCCCATGTCGCTCTTGCGCGCCGACCCTTCGGAAATGGCTACCTGCTCGGAGGAGCGCACGTCGGTGACGGTCAACACCACGTCGGCCGTCTTGCTGGTGAAGTTCAGGCCACCCACCACTGCACCGGCGCGACCGCCGATCAGGCCACCCAGCAGCCCGCCCAGAGCATTGCCACCGGCATTGCTGTTCTGCGAAATAAGGTCCGGGATCATCACGTAGTCGGCGGCACGGATCTGGCCCTTGCCAACGTTGGAGCGACCACGCAGGTCGCCGCTGGCAGCCAGTTCACGCTCGAACTGGCCTGCTGCCATGCCGGCGCCACGGTCAACGAGAGTGAAGCAGCGCGAGCGGTTGACGAAGGCCTTGATCAGCCGCGACGGCGCCGGCAGCTGCTGGCCCGTCCACCAATGCGTGGCGTCTTCCGGCTCGATCACCGACAAAGTGCCGATTGGACGCTGGCAGACCGGGATCTGCGCGGCAGCTTCCTTGCGTTGTTCCTGTGCCTGGGTGCCACGGTTCTTGAACGCGGCGTGCGCCGGCGCGCTGGCCGTGATTGCGGCAATAGCCACCGTGAGAGCCGCTGCGGACAGCGGCGAAAAGATAGTGCGCATATCTAGGTTTATCCCCATTACCTGCACCTTCCGAGGTGCGTTCCATTGGCTAGAGACCTGGCGGCAATCCTGTCCACGATGACACCGAGCAGGCAAAGCGCGGGCCGGTCCACTGTGCATGCTACCGCACATGGCCCCAAGGAATCTTCAGGTTTTTGTGAGGGAAATCCCTATGTCACATACGGGGAATACCTACGACGACCTCAGCTGAAACCTTAAAACCAGATCGCCGTCCCATTGAGACGGCGATCCGCCCCCTTTTTATGCCGATTCGACGGCGGCTGCGGGGACCCAGCCCTTGTTGCCCGTTTCATCCTCCACCTCAAGCATGCTGCCCTCGATGGTGCCGGTGGGGAACAACAACATGCCGGTCTTCAGCTCGGCGATGGCCTCGGACTGGTTGCTGGCACCGGTCAGCAGCCGCGCCATGCGCCGCAGCACCAGGGTGCCGGCGCGGGCAAGCTGCGCCGCACCTGCTGCCGCCAGCGCCTGCGGCGCTGCCACTGCAGGCATCGGTGCCGGCTCGTATGCCGACGCATCGGCCTCCGTTACCACCGGCGCTGCCACGGCCAGCGGCGCCACCGCAGGCACAGCCGCCGGGACCACCGGCTGCGGCGCTGCCATCGGCACCGGGGCAGCACCGGCAAACACCGCCTGCGGCGCCGGCTGGGTCTGGATTTCGCCACGTTTGCGATTGATCTGGGAGACCATGCGGGAGAGCGCCTCTTCGTAGGCCTCCTTGATCACCTGACCGATCTCGGTGTTCTCCCAACTGCCTGCGTTTACCCGCGCACTGCCCTGCACGTTGGAAGCCGCCACCGCCGCAGCCCAGGCCTTGTCGGTGATCTTGGCTTCGCCACCCACGCTGATCAGCTGCTCGGGGGTACGCACGTCCACCAGCGTCAACACCACTTCGGCGGTCTGCTTCTGGGTGGACAACTTGCCCGACACACCCGGCGTGGCGACATTGAGGACACCAGCCATCAAGCCACGCTTCTGCGGTGTAGAGGCGCCGCCACCGATATTCATGCCACCGGCATTGGCATTCTGCGAAACAATGTCCGGGATCAGTACATAGTCGGCGCCCCACATCTGCCCGCCGCCCAGGTTCTGGCCTGCCTGCAGGTGACCATCGAGAGCAAGATCACGCTCGGCCTGCGCAGCGGCGAAACCCACGCCCCGGTCCAGCACAGTGAAACACCTGGACTCATTGACCATCACTCCCAGCATGCGGGTCGGTGCCGGCAGACCGTAACTGGCCCACGCACCCATACCGTCATCAGGCTAGACGATGCGCAACGAGCCGGCATTGTTGCCGCATTTATTGCCAAGAAGATTGGTCAGATTGATGAATGCGTGGCTGGGTCCGGCGTAGGCCAATGCAGCAGCAGCCAATACCGCCGCGGCCCACAGCGCGGGCCGTGAGTTCGGATGGATCATGTTTTCCCCCTGTAACGCTTCCGTGCTGGTAGCGATCTGGTTCCTGGTTGGTGAACGAAATAAACGGCGCTTATTTCACGCCATAATCACTACCATGAATACGCAGGTTATCTGCAGCCCTGCAGCCGCGCAGCCGTACAAACTCATCAACCTGCAACTCTTATGACTGCATTGCCAGCCAACTGCGGTGAAGAACCACCCCGCGCACCACAACAAACTGTCCGCTTTGTAGCGATATATCCCGGCCAGAGCTGCCTCTAAGCTTTGCGCAGCATTTGAATGGCATAAGGAAGGAGCGCACATGAAAACCCGGTTGGGCGCGTACATGCTGCTGGTCGGCACCGCAGTCCTCGCACAGACGGCCATTGCCACGGAGCAGTGCCCGCAGAGCGCGTTGAAGGATCACCCGCCGGCAATCAACTTCCGTGTCGACAATGACCTGTTGGGCGGTCACAAACAGGACCAGGGCTATACCAACGGCGCCATGTTCACCCTGGTCTCGCCCAACCTGCACGACTTCACCGGCGACCCCTGCCTGCCGCGTCTGGCCCGCTGGACCAATCGTCACCTGGAACGCCTGCACCCCGGTGAGTTCGAACAGCAGAACATGATCTTCAGTTTCGGCCAGGGGCTGTATACGCCCACCGACAACACCCGCCGCGACCTGATCGAGGACGACCGCCCCTATGCGGCGGTGTTGATGGTCAACTTCGGTTACAACGCGCGCAATGACAACCGTCTGCGTACCACCCAGCTGGCGCTGGGCATGATCGGCCCCTCGGCCCAGGGCAAACAGGTACAGGATGCGGTGCATAGCGTACTGGGTGACGAGAAATTCATGGGCTGGAACAACCAGCTGCACGACGAACCGGTTTTCAAACTGCTGCACGAACGCATGCAGCGCTGGCCCGCCGAGGGCAATGCCAGCGGCTGGGGTTGGGACGCGATCAGTCATTGGGGCGGTGCCATCGGCAACCTGGCCACCTATGCCAATGCCGGCGGCGAGGTCCGTTTCGGCTGGAAGCTGCCGGACGACTTCGGCAGCTCGCCGATGCGGCCAGCAGGCGAGAACACCGCGCCAACGCGCCGTGGCCGCAGCGAGGGCTGGTCCAGTCATGTATTCGTCACCAGCGATGCCCGCTGGGTGCTGCGTGACATCACCCTGGACGGCAACACCTTCCGCAACAGCCACAGTGTCGACAAGCGCGCCCTGGTCGGCGACATCGGTTATGGCGTTGCGGTGATGCGCGGCAAATGGAAATTCGCCCTTGCCCGCTACCACCGCACGCGCGAGTTCGACGGACAGAAGGAAACCCCGGTGTTCGGCAGCTTCACCGTCAGCCGTACGCTTTGATTGCAGCTGCTGGCGCAGCCCAGTTACTACGCCTTGTAGAAAGAGAAAAGCGCAAGAGCGCCCTCACCCCAACCCCTCTCCCGCAGGCGGGAGAGGGGCTTGCAATGCGTCGGCGGCCGGTGCACTGGTCCTGCCAGGGCACTACATCCTGCAACTGCATGCAGGACGGCAGCCAAGACGTATCAACCACGAGCGAACCAACCCCTCTCCCGCGTGCGGGAGAGGGGTTGGGGGGACAGCACTTCTACTCCACGGCTTCGGCTTCGGCTTCGGCTTCGGCGTCGGCTTCGGCGTCGGCTTTGGCGTCGGCTTTGGCTTCGGCTTCGGCTTCGGCTTCGGCTTCGGCTTCGGCTTTGGCT